>DAOWGY010000247.1 GCA_030641695.1 Gammaproteobacteria bacterium | reverse complement strand
TCTCTTCGACATGCAGGACGTCATAGCGCGGCTCAGGATCACGGAACTGACCGGTGGCGTCGATTTCGGCGCGGAAATCGGCAATGTCGGTGAATTTCGCCTGGGTGTCTTTCATGGCGGCGGCGAATCCCGCGTTATCGTCGGTGACCCGTCGATCCCCAATCCCGATTTCAATAGCGGGGGAATTCGGGCCCTCATGCGCTTCGATACCCTCGACCGTCCGTGGTTCCCGCGGCGCGGATTGCGTGCCGACATCGAATGGAAACAGTCGCTCACCGGACTCGGCGCCGACAGTCGTTACGACACCATCAGCGCGAGCTTCGAAGCGTTGCGCTCGAGGGGCAAGACCACGCTTGGCGTCGGCGTCGAATACGCGACGACGCTGAGTTTCGATGCTGCATTGCAGGACCTGTTTTCACTGGGAGGTTTTCAGCGCCTGTCCGGGTTCGAACGTAACGCGATCAGCGGCCCGCATGCGGCATTGGCGAAGCTGTTTTTCTACCGGCGTATCGGCGATTCCGCCGGCGGACTGTTCGAAGCACCGGTTTATTTCGGTGCGACGCTCGAAGTTGGAAACGTCTGGCAGACGCGCTCCGACATGTCACTCGATTCGACTTTGCTGCACGGTAGCCTGTACGTGGGCGTGGACAGTTACATCGGGCCCTTGGTCCTCGGTGCCGGCGCAGGCCAGAACGGCCACACCAACTTCTACCTGTTTATCGGCGCGCCGCCACAGTAATTGTTACCTGCCACGCATCAGCGATGCTCGCCCCGGTCTGACGCGCCCTCCCGATCGGCCCATCCCAGCAGGACCCGGGTCACGAACAGATACGGTGGCTTGATGATGCGCATCCAGAGTTTCGACGCCAGCGACGGTCTCGCAAGGATCCGCCGTTCGCGATTGGTGAGCAGTTCCGGGCAATAAGTGCGCTTGTGCTTGAGGACATGCCGCAGATCATCGTGCGCCAGTACTCGAAAGAGCCGGCCGCGGCGGGGTGCATGCAGGGCAAGTTGAAAGTCTATGAATGTTGCTTCGCCCTTCGGAGTGACGAGCAGGTTCGGCTCTTTGGCAAGATCATTGTGCACGACGTCACACGCGTGCAATCGTCGCAGCAGCCTGAGCGCGTGACGGAAATATTCGGCTTCTTGCGGCCGCGCGTGGTGCATGGGCGTTCCTTCGATGTATTGCCGCTCGAGGCGATCGTGGTGCACGGCGATCAGGTCGGGCACACCATCGAGTTCCGCAACAGCCGCAAGTACGCGCGCCTCGCGCCGCAGCAGCCAGCGCGCAAGCCATCTGAGCCAGGGACGCGCGGTGGACGCGTCGCGAACGATTCGTGGCTCGGCGCCGGTGATTTCCCGGCGAACTTCGCCAAACAGGTCCTTTTTCAGTAGTTGGGACTCGCGCATGATAGGGCCGGTATGGTTGCCAGAGGCGTCATCTGCGGGCAATGTGATGCTGGTGGCGTTTCTGATCAGTGCAGAGAATACATCAGCATAAGATGACGGAATCGACATTGAGCGGCAATTCTGACGAACAGACGCCCGGGGGCGGTAGTCCCAGGGTCGATACGACAGGCGAGTTTTTCAGCGTCGGTACGCCTCTGCACGCCGTTCGCGCCGGCTACGTGCGCCGGCGCGCGGACGATTTGTTGTACGAAGCAGTTGTCGCCGGGCGCTACGCACATGTTATCGCGCCGGACAAGAGCGGCAAGTCCAGTCTGATCGCTGCCACCGCGGCGCGACTCGAAGCCAATGGTTTCAATGTCGCGATTCTCGATCTCAATCAGCTTGGTGAGCGCGATGCCGGCAGCGATGCCGGGCGTTGGTACTACAGCGTGGCCTACCGCATCTCGAGGCAGCTGCGCATACGCTACGACCTGCAAACCTGGTGGCAGGACAAGTCGATCCTGGGCAATCGGCAACGACTGCTCGAGTTCTATAACGAGATCGTGCTGCAGTTCGTGCAGGAGCGCATCGCAATATTTGTCGACGGCATACAGCACTTGGGCGAATTGTCGATTGGCGACCAGTTGCTGGCGAGCATTCGTTCGGCCCATAACGCGCGGACGACCGACCCGGAATTCGGGCGCCTGACGTTCGTCTTGCTCGGCGAGTGCGACCCGGTGAGTCTGATCGACGAGCCGGAGCTTTCACCGTTCAATGTTACCCAGTCGATACCGCTTGACGATTTTACACGCGAAGACATGAATCTGTTCGCGGCCGAACTCAATCTGGCGCCGGAAGACGCGCAGGTCGCACTGGACCGCATCTATTACTGGACACGTGGCCAGCCTTATCTGACCCAGAAACTCGCGCGCGCGACAGCAAGAGAACAGCTGCCAGGCGATATTCGGGAAAACGTTGATCGTATCGTCAAACAGCAACTGACGGGGCGGGCCGCGTTGCAGAATGAGCCGCACCTGAGCCACATCCATCGTGAGGTGCTCAAGGACACGAAGCAGAGCGAAGCGCTGTTGAACCTTTACGGTCGCTTGCGAAAAGGCGTCGACGTGTCGACAGACTGGGGCTCACCGCTGCAGCGCAGACTCATGGCGCTCGGTTTGCTCGGCGTCGATGACAACGGTGACTTGTACGTTCGCAATCGAATCTACGAGGCGGTGTTCACGGCACGCTGGGCGAATGAGAACCTGCCGACGCGCTGGCGCGCGCCCCTTGCTGCAGTAGTGGCGCTGCTGCTCGTGGTCGCCATACCTTTCCTCTATACACAGTGGCTGCCGGCGGCATACGTCGACGTCCTGACATCGGCGACCATCGAGCTCGAGGTTGCGGAAGCGGCGTGGCTCAACATGCGCTCCTTCCCCGGCCACGCGGCTTCGGCCGACAACCTGTACCGAAACTTCCTGCAGACGCGCGCGGCTGTCGCAAGCGACGTCGGCGAGATTGACTCTATCGCCGGGATGGCTGCCGAGTTGCCGCGCGCCGGGAGGCTGGCCGATGAACTGCGCGCTGCGTTCTGGGACCGGCGCGTCGGCGAGGCCACGCGACTGGAGCAGCGTGACACAGCGCTGATTGCCTCGCTGCAATCACTTGTTTTGTCCACGTCACAGCGCAGGCATCGAGCGGCGATGCTGGTGGGCGACGACTATCCACTGTTGCTCGCGACTCTGCCGGCGCGGCAGGCGGCGGGCGTGGTATTCGATCCGGACAATCTGTTGTTGACGGCCACAGAGGGCGCGCAGGTCACGCAATGGTCGCTGACGCCGCAAGGCCTGCAACGCTCGGAGCCCTGGAACATGACGGCACTCGAAGTATCGCCGCTGGTGCGCCGTGTGATCGTGGATCGCGAGGGACAAGTGAATCGAATCGGGCTGACGTTGAACATCAGCCATCCCCGACTTGCTGATTTGCGCATCAAGATCATTGCGCCTTCGGGCCGCGCCGTCGAAATAGAAACGGGTCGCGAACGTGCCTCGAGCAATGACGACATTCGCATTCCTTCCGCCCAGTTGAAAGAACTCATCGGCGAGCAACTGAATGGCACCTGGAGCCTGTCCGTGCGCGACGAAGCGCTCGGGGTTGCCGGTCATCTTGTTGGCTGGAACCTGACACTGAATTCCCAGGGCGCCGTCGAGGATTTTCAGCGCGGTTTGCATATCCCGGATCCGGTCGAGCGCGACACTGAAAATTTCTGGATCAGTGAGGATGGCCGGCACGCAGTCGCAAGGGCAATGCAGAGTGATAGCGCCCGCGTTTGGGATCTGGCATTTGCCAAGCCGATTCGTGCGATTGCGCTAAGTCAGAACGAACAGGTGATCGGCGTGGACACCGGTGCCCGGCGGTTGATTACGGCAACGCTCGAAACCGTCAACGTCTGGGACACCACGTCCGGTGATCGTGCCGGCACAATGCGGCTGGGGAGTGCGAGCATGAACTCACGCCTTACTGCCGACGGCATGCACCTGTTTGCGCAGAGCAGCAGCGACAGTGATACGCGGCTGGAACTCTGGTCTCTTGAAGAAGCTGGTATCAAAGCGGAACTCGACATCGCCGGAGTCCCCGCGCTGGTGGCGCTGGACGCGGCCGGCACCCGCATCGCAGTCGCGGACTTCGATCGGGCGGTTCGCGTCTGGGATTTCCGAAGCGGTGACATGCTCGCACAGATTGACTTGCCTGTTCAGCCGAGCGCCATCAGCCTCGCGGCGGGTGGGGATGTACTCGGAGTTGTCTACGGCGAGTCCGGGGTGTCCATGTGGCGCGTGGATCGACCGGCGCTGCCATTGCTCGAGGAACGCGGTCAGGGACGCTGGCAACTGGTTTTTTCCCCGTCAGGAACCAGTGTCGTTGCCGGACGATCGCGTGGTGGATACCAGATCTATCGCGCCAGCGACGGACACCAGACAGGTCCGGCAATTGGCGCTGCGGGAACCAGGGCGGCCAGCGGATTACTCGCGTTCAGCAGCGATGAACGCGTTTTGCTGAGCGGTGGGCCGGATAGCGCCGTGCGATTCTGGCGGGTGCCGACAGAGGGCGCCCCTGTTAGCGTGGCTGGCGACGAAGCGAGGCACGCGATTTGGACACCGTCGGGCGACGCCGTGGTCACGGTAACGCCGGACGCGAGCCGCATTGTCGTTGGCGATCGTGGTGGGCATGTTCACGTGCTGCCCGCCGACGTTTCCGCCGAGGCCCTTGCGGCCACCGTCGAGGACGTGAGTTTCTTTGGACACGACACGTCGGTCCGATTGCTGACCGCCAGCTCCGATGGGCGCCTGGTTGCAAGCGCGGCGGCGGATGACACGGTACGTGTCTGGGACCTTTCCGACGGCCGGCCATTGCCTTACAGGGCGGACATGCCAGGTGGTCCGATTCATGCTCTCGAGTTTTCTCCGGACGCGTCCACGCTAGCCGTCATGAGCGGTGGCCGTGCCGTGCTCCTGGATGCCGCAAGCGGCGATGTCATTGTCGAATTCGTGCCAGGTGAGAATCACGCCGGCGCCGCGTTTGCAGACGACGACCATCTCTACATCGGCGGTATCAGCGGCGCTTTGCGCGTGATCGCCAGAGACGAGCCCGGCGTCTGGAGCATGCAGCAAATCTGGCAGGGTACGGCGCCGATTCGATGGCTGCGCGCGTCACCGCGGGGCCGTTACCTTGTGCTGGTGGATGAAGACAATCTGGCGCAGCAGTTCAGCCTCGCGGAGGGTCGCATCGGTGGCTCGTCGATCAGCCTGCCGGATACAGTCGAAGATGTTGCGTTCAATTCGGCAGGCTCGCGGGTGATATTTCGCACGCCGCGATGGTTACATCGCGCCAGTTCGTCAACCAACGGATTGATCTGGCTCGATGCGATTTTCGGGCCTAAACCGATGCACGGAGCCGGTATCGTTGTCGGCTCAGGAACCTCGACGGGAAACGAAATTCACATGCCGATCGCGCGGGCCGGGTCAGTGAGT
The DNA here is from genome assembly GCA_030641695.1 of Gammaproteobacteria bacterium. Classification (GTDB taxonomy): domain Bacteria; phylum Pseudomonadota; class Gammaproteobacteria; order Steroidobacterales; family Woeseiaceae; genus UBA1847. The sequence continues at coordinate 4,064 of DAOWGY010000247.1, read as the reverse complement.
GTCGCAAAGCTGCAATTTGCGGCGACCGAGGGGCCCGGGCTGTTCGGCAATATGGACGAGCTACTCGACGAATGGCAAACGAGGCTGGGCCTTGTTGCAGACAGTGAGGCGGAACCGGTTACGGCAGGCAACGAATCGACGATTGACTAGCGCAGATCGCCCCGCAAGGTTCGAACGAGCATCTCGAGTTTCGCAGCAGTGACGTCGCCGGGCTTGACCGGTTCGCCAACGATGACTGGTACCCGGGCAAACAGGCGACCCGGAATCTTGCGAACGCCGCCACTTTTCCCGCGGCTGAACCAGCTGCCCCAGAGGTGACCGAGTGCGACCGGCACGACCGGCACCGCTCGATTCGCTATGACCTTTTCGATTCCGGGCCGAAAGCGCTGTATCTCGCCGTCGCGGGTGATTCCGCCCTCCGGGAAGATACAGACGATGCTGCCTTTCTCGAGTTCTGCGTCGACCTTCTCGAATGCCTCGTTCATCAATTGCTCGTCCTCACGTGCCGACGCAATCGGAATCGCCTTCATATGCTGAAAAAAGTACCGTAGCAGTGGCAGCTTGAATATCTTGTAGTACATCACGAAGCGCATCGGCCGGCGAATGGACGCGGCCAGCAGGATGGGATCCATGTAACTCACATGGTTGCAGACAACCACGGCGGGCCCTTTGTCCGGGATATTCTCAATGCCGGTCGGCCGGACCCGGTAAATGATGTTGACCAGCATCCAGGCCAGGAAACGCATCAGGAATTCCGGCAGCAGGGAGTAGATGTAGATCGCGACAAGAGCGTTCAGCAGCGCCAGTACGAGGAAAAGCTCGGGTATCGAAAAGCCCAGCATCTTCAGGACCAGGATCGAGAGTCCGGATGCGGCAACCATGAAGATTGCGTTGAGAATGTTATTGGCGGCAATGATGCGCGACAGATGTTTGCGTTTGGAGTGCTGTTGTATCAACGCATAGAGGGGCACGCTGTAGAAGCCACCGAAGGCACCGAGTAGCGCGATATCGGCGAGTATGCGGTAGGTTCCGGGACGACTCAGGAAATCGCCGACCGTTGTCACCGTACTGGTAAGTGCGACAGGCTCAGCGAAGTAAAGGTCGATCGCAAATACGCTGAGACCGATCGAGCCGAACGGCACAAGGCCGAGTTCGATGCGATGCCCGGACATGCGCTCGCAAAGCAGTGAACCGACGCCGACGCCGACCGCGAATGCCACCAGCAGGCTTGTCGTGATCGCCTCGTTGCCGTTGAGGATTACAAGCGTGTAGGCCGGCAGTTGTACGGTCATGGCAGTGCCGAAGAACCAGAACCATGAAATACCGAGTATCGACAGGAATACCACGCGTTCTTCGCGCGCAAATCCCACGATACGCCAGGTTTCGGTCAACGGATTCCAGTTAACGGTGAGTTCGGGGTCCACCGCTTGTGTTATCGGCACGCTGCGGCTCGCCAGGTAGCCGAATATCGCGACACCGATCAGGCAGGCGCCGAGCAGCGTCCGCGATCCAGGACCAATCGCGACGACCAGACCGCCGACGATCAGGCCGAGGATAATGGCGACGTACGTGCCGGCCTCGACAAGCGCGTTGCCGCCCACAAGTTCATCAGTAGCCAGCCTCTGTGGCAGATAGGCGTACTTGACCGGACCGAACAAAGTCGACTGGCATCCCATCAGGAAAAGTACCAGCAGAATCAGGACATGGGCTTCCGTAACAAATGCGATCGCCGCAATGACCATCAGGCTGATTTCAAGTAGCTTGATCCGTCGCATCAACATCGATTTCTCGTATTTGTCCGCCAACTGTCCGGCTGTGGCGGAAAACAGGAAGAACGGCAGGATGAACAAGATGGCGGCCACGTTCGCGAGTGCGCTGTGATCCATGCCGGCGACGAGCACGCCCTGAAATGTAACCAGGATGACCAGGCCGTTGCGAAATATGTTGTCGTTGAGCGCGCCTAGAAATTGCGTGATGAAGAATGGGGCGAAGCGGCGTTGACCGAGTAACCGGAACTGGCTCTGATCTGACACGTTAGATTTTTCCCCCGCAAAAGCCGCCGCCACTATATCACCGTCCAAAACTGCGAACTCGCGCGCCTCGTCGCGCTTGACAGCGATGATATGATCGCGTGTGCAGAACGCTGAAATTTCTACCATTTAGCCAATTTTTTTCGTGAAATGACTTATACGCGACTAACAATCTGGATCGGAATCGGGATTTTGCTCGGAGGCTGTAGCGAGCCGCCGCCGCCGCGCTCGGTCGCGGAGTTCGTGGAGAATCCGATCGTGCTGGAGGCGGCGCTGGTGCGTTGTGCGCAGAACCGTCCGGAGAACCGCTATGTGGCCGAATGCGTCAATGCGCGCGAGGCGAACAAGCTGGTTGCTGCCCGCGAAGATGAGACGCGTCGCGCCGCGTTCGAGGCGCAGTCAGAGCGCAAGCGTCAGGCGCTCAGGCGCACCCAGGAGGCTGCCGCGGAGGCACGCCGCCGTGCCGCCGAAGCGCAACGACGGCGCGAGGAGGCCGCGTATCTCGCGCAATTTGGCGAATTGCCGCCGGACGAGGCAGCAGACTCCACGTCAAATGACACCGGCAACGTGCCACTGGCGGTCATTCCCGAACCGGTCGAAGACCCCGTGCCGGCGGGAAACAGCGTCTACAATGAGCCGGACATCACGCCGCCATCTGACGCGGGCAATGCGCCGATGGCCGAGACCGAGACCGAGCCGCCAAGTGACCTCGGCGAGGTTCGCGACGAGCTGCGGCGCCGCAACGAAGAATAGAGCAAGCTAACCATCCGGCATGCTGCGCACGTGCAGATCGCGCTGTGGGAACGGAATCCGTATATCACTGGCCTCGAACGCCTTGTACACGGAGCAGTTCAGCTCATGCATCAGTCGACCGCGATCAATGGGGTGATTGATCCAGCAAAGCAATTCAAAGTCGAGGCTCGATTCGCCGAATTGTCGAAAGCGCACGCGCGGAGCAGGGTGCTCGCACACTTCCTCATTGTCAGCGGCAACCTGTTCGAGCGTGGCGATCACCTTGTCGATGTCAGAACCGTAGGCAACCCCCACAGCGGTACGAATGCGGTGCTTTTGCGACGGCCCCCCGGCCTCGTTGATGATCTTGGCGTTACCGATGACACCATTCGGAATCGTGATCTCGACGTCGTCGCGCGTCATCAGGCGTGCACTGCGCAAGCCGATATGCGTAACGATGCCGCGCTCGCCCGATTCGATGATGATGAAATCGCCGGTCTTGTAAGGCGCGTCTGCAACGATTGACACGCCGGCGAATAGATTCGACAGCGTGTCTCTGGCGGCAAAACTCAATGCGAGACCGATGATGCCGGCGGAGGCAATCCACGCCGTAAGGTCGATACGCCAGGCGAGAAAGATGAAATATACGAATAATGCAAACATCGCCACTTTGACGACGTTTTGCAGTAACTGCAGCATGCCGGTCTGCACCAACTTGCTGGTCCTGCGATCGCGCACGACTTGTACGGCGAGGTCGGTCAACTGACGGAAGAAGTTGTACCAGACCAGAATCGCGATGGTCTTGAGCGCGCCGAGGGTGGCGAATTCGGCTGCGCCGGGCAGCCCGATTCGCCGTGTGGCCATGCCCAGGCCCAGTAGTACGAAGGAAATAAAAATGGGCTTATGGGATAGCGCGACCAGCTTGTCATCAAGCTCTGTCGATGAGCGTCTCGCGACGCGCCCGATCATGCGCGACAGAATCCACTCGGCGATCTTGCCGATAATGACGAATACCAGCGCTATGAACGCCGCCTGCACGTACAGGTTCGGGCCGAGCAACTCGGCCGCTCTATCGATCTGCGCAGTGACTTCGTTCAACGCCGGGCGCTAGAAGTGGTCTCAGTAATTCGGATCGTACAACTCGTCGCTGGCTTCATCCGAATCGTCGGGGTCCGGCATGCCGAAGGTTTGCACATTCGACTCCGGTTCGCTTGCGTTGCCGGGCGCAGTGCCTGCCAGCATTCCTGGCGCTTTCGCGAGCCGTGTGGTCTGCGTCGTGAGGATCTGCACGAATCGATTGGC
>DAOWGY010000100.1 GCA_030641695.1 Gammaproteobacteria bacterium | reverse complement strand
CACGGGTCTTGACTCACCCTTCAATCGACGCACCGAATCGTCGTCGTTGACGGCGACGATCAGACGATCGCCGAGACTCTTGGCTTCTTCCAGATACGCGACGTGGCCGGCATGCAGGATGTCGAAACAACCATTCGTCATGACGATGCGCTCATTGCGCCCACGGGCTTCGGCGACCAGCGCCTGCAGTTCGTCGCGCGCCGCGAGCCCGCGTCCACCCTGGCCGCGCTGGTGCAGAGCGACCTGGATTTCTCCCGGCGTGACGGTCGCCACGCCAATCTTGCGAACGACCAGCCCGGCTGCCATATTCGCGAGCGCAGCGGCAGATGACAGGGTCTGGCCACTGGCCAGGGCGCCGGCTAGCGTCGCGATGACCGTGTCACCCGCACCCGTCACATCGAACACCTCGCGCGCCTGCGTGGACAAGAACAGCGGCTCGTTGCCAGATTCGAGCAACAGCATGCCTTTTTCGCTGCGTGTAACCAGCAGCGCCTTCAGTTCGAGTTCCTCCAGCATGCGCCAGCCGCGTTCAACCAGGTCCGCGTCGGTTTCGCAATTCCCTGCAACTACCTCGAACTCGCCCTGGTTCGGTGTGATCAGCGACGCGCCGCGATATTTCGCGAAGTCACGCCCCTTGGGATCGACCAGCACCGGTACGTCGGCACTGCGACATTCTGCGATCATCCGGCTGACGTCGGCCAATGCGCCTTTGCCGTAGTCGGAGAGCACGACAGCCCCACAGCCGGCGGCCGCAGCCGCAAGCATCTCGGTCAGAGCGCTATTTTCGAGCGCGGCGGTATTTTCCTGATCGAGTCTGATGAGCTGCTGACCGCGGCTTTGCACGCGCGTCTTCGTAATTGTCGGCCGGTCGCCGACACGCGCGAAGTCACATTCAATGCCCTGCGCAGCGAGGATTCGTTCCAGCGTAGCGGCGGCGGCGTCCTTGCCCACCGCTCCGATGAGCCGCGTGCTGGCGCCCAGGGAGGCAAGATTGACGGCGACGTTCGCGGCCCCTCCGGGGCGATCGTCCGTGTCCTGCACGTGCACGACCGGCACCGGGGCCTCGGGCGATATGCGGCTGGTCGCGCCGAACAGGTACTGGTCGAGCATGACGTCGCCAGCGACGACGACATGCGTCTCGGAAAAATCAGGAATCGTTAAAGTCACGGCCGCAATCTATCAGATTGGGGGATTACAGGCAGCACTCCGAGGTTCTGAGCGTGAGTCAGGTGGATGCAATACAAGACGACGTGAGAGCGTCTCTGTTGTGCGGAAGACGAGGCAAAAGCGGGCGAGAATGCGCAGTGTATACGCCGGTACATGAGCACATTCGAGCCCGCATTTAACGACGTATTACGCCAACAGGGACGTTCTTAGCCGCATTTGGAGTCGCCGCAGGAGAGGCAGGTCCTACAGCCGTCCATCATGATAACCGCCGCCGTACTGCACTTGTTGCAGAGCTTCGCCCCTTCCGGATATTCACTCTTCGAAAACGCGTCCTGCTGCTTCTGCGACTCCTCGTACTCGGCACGCTTTGCAGCAATCAGCTTGCGCTGACTGTCGTCGAGTTCGTGCTTCGCGAGCAGACCGATGGCTATAAGATGTTTCTCGACGATGTAACCGAGCTCGGCGATGATCGACGGCATGTATCTGCCGCCGGGCTGCCAGTAGCCACCGCGCGGATCGAAAACGGCCGTCAGCTCGTCGACGAGAAACGTAACATCGCCTCCTTTGCGGAATACCGCGGAGATAATGCGCGTCAGTGCGACAATCCACTGGTAGTGATCGAGGTTCTTGGAATTGATGAAGATTTCGAACGGCCGCCGCTTTTCGTGCTCGGTGCCCTCGTTCAGGACGATGTCGTTGATGGTGACGTACATCGCATGATCAGACACCGGCGTCTTGACCTTGTAGGTCGAGCCGATGAGCATCTCCGGCCGCTCCAGCTTTTCGTGCATGCGAATAACTTCGGCGCGACCGTCGCCTCCGCCTTCACGAGGAAATTCTGTGCGCTCTGTCTTTTCCTCGGCTGCGGGTCGCTTTACCTCGTAGCCGACGATCTTCTTGTCAATTTTCATATCGCTGTAATCCTCGTCTCTCGGTCGCGTCAGAATTTGCCGTAATAGCCTTCTTTCAGGGCATCGAAAAGATTGGCGGCCGTGTGAGTTTCGCCGTCGTACTCGATCTCTTCATCACCTTTCAGCTCGACCGTCGAGCCGTCGTCCAATGTAAATGTATAAACCGTGTTCTTGAGGTCCTTCTCTTTGACGAGCACGCCCTGGAACGCTTCCGGGTTGAAACGGAAGGTCGTACACCCCTTTAGCCCTTGCTCATAGGCATACAGGTATATGCCCTTGAAGTCCTCGTAGGCATAGTCTGTCGGCACGTTGGCCGTCTTCGAAATAGACGAATCGATCCACTTCTGCGCCGCCGCCTGAATGTCGACATGCCCGGTCGGCGAAACGTCTTCCGCCGTAATGAAATAGTCGGGCAGACTGTTGCCCACCTCGCTACCGACCGCGCCGGTCGGCAGCGCCTCCTTGTCGACGAGCTCCCGGTACGCCAGCAGCTCGAAGGAAAATACGTCGACCTTTTCCTTGGTCTTTTTGCCCTGCCGAATGACGTTACGGAAATAGTGATGCGCGAAGCTCGGCTCGATGCCGTTCGACGCATTGTTCGCCAGTGACAACGAAATCGTGCCGGTTGGCGCGACCGAACTGTGGTGCGTGAAACGAGCTCCTACCTCGGCCAGTTCGTTGACGAGTTCGGGAACCTCTGCAGCGATGCGTTGCATATAACGGCTGTAGCGTGCATGCAATATGCGTCCGGGCACCTTGTCGCCGACCTGATAGCCGTCCGAGCGCATTTCGGGACGCTTCGCGAGCATTTCTTCGGTTACTTCGAACTGCTCCCTCATGATCGGCGCCGGGCCTTTTTCTTTCGCAAGCTCGAGACCTTCTTCCCAGCCCGCGAGCGCCAGTTCGCGCGCAACATTTTCGGTGAATTGCACGGCTTTGGCCTCACCGTATTTCAAGCGCTGCATCGTAATCGTCGAGCCCAGGCCCAGGAATCCCATACCGTGGCGACGCTTTCTCTGAATCTCGTTGCGCTGCTGCGGCAACGGCAGGCCGT
>DAOWGY010000144.1 GCA_030641695.1 Gammaproteobacteria bacterium | reverse complement strand
TTGCATCACCCAGCTGGCCATTGCCCTGGCACTGGCCTCCTGCGCCGGCGAGTCGCCCACCAAGGCCGATACAGGCCCGGGCATGATGCCCGTCGAGGCGGTCGAAACGGCCAGTGTAACTGCGCCTGACACAACGCCATCCGCCAGCAAGACCGGTGAGCAAGCAGCGCGATCACCCGACGAGCAAAAGCGAGATTCGATTCGGAAGGGAACCGGTGAGTTCGTACAGGCGGCCGGGAGCGGCCAGCCCGATGGTTATGCCGAAGGCGACGGTGTGACGCTCAATTTCGAGCAAGCCAGCCTGCCGGAATTTCTGCGCGTCGTATTCGAATCGATTCTCAAGGAAAACTATCTGCTTGATCCGAGCGTAGCGGGCTCAGTGACGCTGCACACGACCCGTCCGGTCAAACAGGCTGCTGTACTGCCGATCGTGGAGGCGGTGCTGGAGCAGAACGGCGCGGCTCTGATCCGCGACGAGGGCATGTTCAAAGTGTTGCCGCTGGCCGAGGCGGCTGGCGCATCGGGGTCTCCGGCTATCGGGCGTTATCCCTCGTCACGACGCAATGGTTACGGCATCCAGGTTGTGCCGCTGCAACACGTGGCAGCCAGCGAGATCGAAAAAATACTCGGGCCGTTCGTCCCCGAAGGCAGTTCGTTGCAGGTGGACAAGACGCGTAACGTCTTGATCCTGTCAGGTCCGAAATACCGTCTCGACGATCTACTGGCAACGATCAGGATGTTCGACGTTGACTGGGTCAAAGGCATGTCGTTCGCTATGTTCCGGCTCGAGTATGCTGACGCGGCGTCCGTGGTAGCGGAAATCGAGGCCATTATCGACAGCGCCGGAGAGTCGCCGCTGGCCGGCATCGTACGGGTTCTGCCGATCGAGCGGGTGAACGGGGTCCTGGTCATCACGCACCGGCCGGAGCACATCGACGATATTCAGAACCTGATCGAGCAGTTCGACTGGGGACTCGAGGGCACTTCGGGACGCCGGCTGTTCGTCTATGAACTCGAAAACGGCAAGGCCGAGAACATCGCGAGTGTGCTGCAACAGATATTCGGCCAGACCGAGATCGATTCGAGTGGCGGTAATTCGCTGGCCGTGCCGGATGCAGCCAGTGGCGTGTTCCGCCGGGCTGAAACAATTACGCGACCGCCGCCGTCTCCGGGACAATCAAGCGCCCAGAATACTGTACGAACATCGACGGCGGGAGCTGGAGCGGCAGAGGGCGGCGGTGAGGCGACTGACGGCATCGAGGCGGACAGTCAGGGGGCGGTCACGATCATCGCCGATCAGGACAACAACTCGATTCTCGTCATGGCCACGCAACAGGATTACCGCGCGATCGAGGCTGCGATCCGCAGGCTCGACATTGCGCCGAGACAGGTGCTGATCGAGGCGACAATTGCCGAAGTGACCTTGTCCGACACCTTGTCGTACGGCGTGCGCTGGTTTCTGGAAAATTCCGACTTTCAGCTCGGTTTCAACGCACCGGTACCGGGTACAGCGGCCGGCGAGGGACTCGCGTTCGCTTTCTTCGACCAGTCGAGTGACCTGAAGCTCTTTTTTGACGTGCTCGCGACCCAGTCCTCGGTGAAATTTCTGTCTACGCCGCAAGTCATGGTGCTGGATAATCAGACGGCGAACATTCGTGTCGGTGACCAGATTCCTGTGACGACACGCAGTTCGCAGAGCACGACGAATCCGGATGCGCCGATCGTTACCGAGGTGCAGTTCAGGGACACCGGAACGCTATTGACGGTCACGCCGCGCATCAACGCGGGTGGACAGATCACGCTCGAAATCAGCCAGGAAGTCAGCTTGCCCGGGACCGAGCCTGCGGTCGGCGGCGGCGGCAACGTGTCAATTGCCCAGCGCACGATCAACAGCAGTGTCATCGTGCAAAGCGGCCAGACGGTGGTACTCGGCGGGCTGATTCTCGAAACGACGAGCGAGGGCAGGTCGGGTGTTCCGGTACTGATGAATATTCCACTGCTGGGCAAGTTGTTCAGTACGACGTCCGAAGATGTCTTTCGCACCGAGTTGATCATAACCGTAAGTCCAAGGGTGATCGAGAACCAGCGCGAAATGCAGAAAGTGACGGAAGAGTTGCGGGCGCGGATGTCGAAGGCGAACGAGTACGAGCAGACTGTCAGGACGTCCGGCGGCAGTCCGTAGCGAAAACAGGGCGGAGACCACAGCTGCATGAGCAAAGGCCGACTGATCGCGATCTTGCTGGGCGTATCCGCGGCCGGCCTGCTGGCGTCGCTCATATTGTTGATGCCGGTTGGCTCTGCGAAGCAGATTGTTGCCATCACGTTATTCGGCGCCGTGGTATTGCTGTACCTGCTGCATGTTCGCGCCGATACCGATGCGTTGCGGCAGCTTGGCAACGCTAACCGTGATCTCGAGACAAGGCTCGGAGGACTCCGCCAGAGCTTGAGTGAAAGGGCCACGCCACTGTACAGCGAGTCCGGTGAGCTCACGGGAGCCGTCGAAGTCCTGCACAAATTGAACGATCAGGAGCGACTCGCGCTCAAGCTGCGGCGTGCGAAAGAAGATGCCGAGACGATCTACCAGGCGCGGGCCGACTTCGTCGCGACAATAAGCCATGAGGTTCGCACACCGATGAATGCGGTGCTCGGCATGGCAGACCTGTTGCGCCTGACTGCACTGACGCGCAAGCAAAAATCCTATGTACAAATAATGGAAAGCAGCAGCAATATGCTGCTAAGCCTCGTCGACAACATGATTGATTTCGCGACCCTGGAAGCGGGCAATCTGGTGCTGAGAGAAGAATCATTTCATGTGACCGATCTTCTCGAGCGCGTTCTCGAAATAATGGGGTATCAGGCGAATTCGAAGGGCATCGAACTTGCCGGTGTGACAAAACACGAGCCCGACATGCAGGTAACCGGCGACTTCCAGCGGCTGCGCCAGATCATGATCAATCTCGTGAGCAACGGGATCAAGTTCACCGACAAGGGCGAGGTCATTGTCAGCGTCGCCGTCGATACCGATAGTGACGGCCAGGCAACGTTGTCTGTCTCCGTTTCGGACAGCGGCATCGGCATGTCCGAAAATGCGGCGAGCCGGCTTTTTGCACCGTTCACTCCGGTTGCGGAGCCGCTTGAGGGGAAGGGGCAGGGCAGCGGTCTGGGCCTCGCCATCAGCAAACAACTGGTCGAGCTCATGGGCGGCGAAATCAAGGTCGAGAGTGAGCTCGGCCACGGGACCAATGTATGGTTCACGGTACCGGTCAAGCAGTTCGCAGGTGCAGACAGATCGGTACTTGAAAGCCGGCGCGCACTGAGCAACAGGCGCTTGCTGATCGTCAA
>DAOWGY010000285.1 GCA_030641695.1 Gammaproteobacteria bacterium | reverse complement strand
TAGCAAACGACTTTTTTTCGCCGGCGAAAGGAAGAACTACCGGGCGACCAGCGGCATCAATAAACTCTCTATCCGCATGCCAATAATGCAATATGTCCCAAAGAGGTGTCGGCTTAACAACGACCGTTTGTTCGCCATCGGAGATCTTGTCTCGGAGGCGTCGCACTTCTTTCCGAGTTAGGCCAGTCATGACCGCGACCCTGGAAATATTGGTCGGGCGGCCGCGCAAGCCGAAATCTGAACTGGCAACGTCAACAAACGCAGTCTTCGATATTTCCGAGAATTCCCTGAAACCGATTCCGAAACGCAGGAGAATCCGCGCGATCGGTTTAAGAACAACCAGGAACGCCCCAAGTATTTGCCGTTGGATGTCGTCTCGCATGGACGCCGAATATATTGTTCGTTTCAAGTTTTTGCCAACAAAATGCCGACCTTGGGAAAAATCGCCCAAGCAATGCCACCGTCGGCAGGCGAGCGCCATAAGTGTTTCTGCAGGAATACATGGCTTATTGAGATCGCTCGGCCGGGAACGCCGAGAAAACAACGCTCATGCGTATTGGCTATATGCCGGCCAGCAGCTTCATAAACTGCGCCTCGTCGAGGGTCGCAACCTCGAGTTGCTGTGCTTTTGTAAGCTTTGACCCTGCTTTTTCCCCAAAAATGACGAAATCCGTCTTTTTCGACACGCTGCCGGTGACTTTGCCACCGAGTGACTGAATGCGCTCTTTCGCCTCGTCGCGAGTCATGCCTGACAGAGAGCCTGTCAGAACGAAGGTTTTCCCCAAAAGAGGACCGTCATCGGGAGCAGCCCGCGGCTCTGTTTCTGCCCAATGCACCCCGGAATCCTGCAGTCGCTTTATGACGTCGAGATTGTGGTCTTCGTCGAAAAACGCGCGAATTCTCGAAGCCACGACAGGGCCAACGTCCGTAACTGCAAGCAAATTCTCTTCGCTCGCAGACAGGATCGTAGCCAGGCTGCCGAAGTGCGCCGCCAGGCTGGCCGCCGTTGCTTCTCCCACTTCGCGAATGCCGAGCGAGTACAAGAATCGCGAAAGCGTCGTCCCCTTACTCTTTTCGATCGAGTCAACGAGATTCTGCGCCGACTTCTCGCCCATCCGCTCCATGGCTGCAAGCTCTTCTTGCCGTAACTGGTACAGATCGGCAGGCGTATTGATTCGATCGATGGCGACGAGCTGTTCGATGAGTTTTGCACCAAGTCCGTCGATATCCATCGCTCGCCGCGACACGAAGTGCTTGAGCTCTTCGGCACGTTGCGCCGGACAATAGAGACCACCGGTGCAACGGGCGACGGCCTCGCCCTCCTCCCGCGATACCTTTGAGCCGCAGACCGGGCACTTCCTTGGCAACCTCACCGGCTTGGTGCCCTTCGGACGTCGACCGTCGATCACACTCACCACCTCAGGGATCACATCGCCGGCACGCCGCACGATGACCGTATCGCCAACGCGTACGTCCTTGCGCCTGAGTTCGTCAATATTGTGTAGCGTCGCGTTGCTGACGGTGACACCACCGACAAAAACAGGCTCCAGCCTCGCCACGGGCGTTACGGCTCCGGTCCGTCCCACCTGGAACTCGACGCCCTGCACTACGGTCAGTTCTTCCTGCGCCGGAAACTTGTGGGCGATCGCCCAACGGGGCGCTCGAGATACGAACCCGAGTTCACGCTGGTCGGCCAGGCTATTGACCTTGTAAACCACGCCGTCTATCTCGTAGCTGAGGGAATCACGGCGTCCGCCAAGATCGTCGTAAAATGCCAGGCAGCCGGCGACCCCTTTGACAACCTTGCGCTCCGGGCAAGTCTTGAGACCCCATTCCTGCAACTGGTCCAGTACCTCACTGTGGCGACCCGGAAGCTCTCCGTCCTCGACGACGCCCACGGAATAAACGTACATATCGAGCGGGCGTTCTGCCGTTAGCCGGGGATCCAGCTGGCGCAGGCTGCCTGCCGCTGCGTTGCGCGGATTAACGAAGGTCTTTTCGCCCGCGTCTCTGGCTCGCTGGTTGTATGCCTCAAATCCCGCCTTCGGCATGAACACTTCACCCCGCACCTCCATTGTTGACGGATAGTCCTTGCCAATAAGTCGGAGAGGTATGGCGTCAATCGTGCGTACGTTGTGCGTGATGTCTTCTCCGCGCGTGCCATCGCCCCTGGTTGCACCACGTTCCAGTCTGCCATCGACGTACAGCAGGCTCACGGCTGCGCCATCCAGTTTCGGTTCTGCTGCGTAATCCAGATCGTCGTTATCGTTCTCGAGCTCCAACCTGTCGATCACGCGGCGATGGAATTCATGCAGCTCATCGGCGGAAAAGGCGTTGTCGAGCGATAACATAGGCAAGCGGTGTTCGACAGTACCGAAAGCCTTGATCGGTGTATCGCCGACGCGTTGCGTCGGTGAGTCCGACGTAATCAGCTCCGGATGGTCTCGCTCCAGTGCCTGCAGTTGTCGCACGAGTCTGTCGTACTCGGCGTCCGGCACCTCGGGATCATCGAGGACGTGGTAACGGTAATTATGGTGGCGAATCTGGTCGCGCAGCGATTCGATTTGCTTAACGGAGTCGCCAGACTTGCTCATACCGAATACCCGGAGGTCAAGACTCAGGCAACCTTGATGCTGTGCTCGAACTGAATTATTTCTTCGCGCATGTAGCGCTCGCGCTGAACGCTCAGCGTGCTTCCGGATTCATCAAGTAACTCCGCATCCAAAGATTGCGCCAGAGTACGGGCGGTCGCCATCATGAGGTCGAAGGCCTCCGCCCCTTCTACCGGACCTGGCAGAATCAGAAACAGACTGATACCGGGTAGTTCCTGCTCCTTGATATTGGACAGATCGAAGCTACCTGGTTCGATCAGGCTCGCCGCGCTGAAGATCGTCTTGTCTTCCTCGCTGCCCTCGAAGCGATGAAAAATGCCGAACTTGCCGTGGCGCATGCCAATGCCACGCAAACTGAGAATGAGTTCGTCGCCACGGAACGAGCCACCGTCGCGGCCAACCAGGCGCAATGTCACGATTTTCTGCTGGACTTCATCGGAGTTAACCGAGGGAGCATCGTCGTCGCTGACTCGCTTATCCGTGACGTCAGGCACGTTCTCAGCGCCGTCTACATCCAGCGGCGGTTCAACGCGGTCGGCAGTTTGTTCAGGTTCCGGCCTGGCTTTTTCGCGGCGACTGTAGACGTAGACACCAGCGATCACCAGTAGTCCAAAGAACAATAGCAACCAGCGCAGACCGTCCATCTATCAGTCCAGGATTCTTGTTTTGGCTTAGCTCGCCGCCATTTTCACTGCTGCATCGAGATCAACAGATACAAGTCGCGAGACGCCGGGCTCCTGCATGGTAACACCGGTCAGTTGCCGCGCCATCTCCATTGTGCCCTTGTTGTGCGTGATGAATACAAATTGCACTTTTTCGGACATCTCCTTCACGATCTCACAGAAACGGCTGATATTGGCATCATCCAGCGGCGCATCCACCTCGTCGAGCAGACAAAATGGCGCCGGGTTCAATTCAAATATCGCGAACACGAGCGCCACGGCAGTGAGTGCTTTTTCGCCACCCGATAGCAAGTGAATCGTGCTGTTGCGCTTGCCCGGCGGGCGGGCCATTACGGTTACGCCGGCTGTCAGCAAATCGTCACCAGTCAATTCCAGGTACGCGTGGCCACCGCCAAACATCTTCGGAAACAGTTGTTTGAAACCGGCATTGACATTTTCGTAGGTTTCGCGGAATCGTGAACGCGTCTCGCGGTCGATCTTGCGTATGGCAGCTTCGAGGGTCTCGAGAGCTTCATTGAGATCCTGCAATTGCGAGTCAAGATACTCCTTGCGTTCCGACTGCTCCTTGAACTCATCAATGGCCGCGAGATTGATCGGCCCCAATCGATCTATGCGCTTCCGCATCTTCTCAAGCTTTTCTTCCCAGAGGTCGATCGAGGCGGATTCGTCCAGATCTTCGAGCAGGGACTCCAGTGCGAAATCAGTTTGCGCAAGTTGCTCGGCAAAACCCTCTCGACGAACGCGGACCTCCTGCAAGGCCATCTCGGCTTCGTTCACTTCGTTACGCGCCGCATCAACCGATTGTTCGATCTGCATGCGACTCTGATCGAGCTCTCTCAATTCGGCGTCGATATCCTCGACAAGTTTCCGCGCTGACCCGAGCTCTTGCTCGATCAACACACGCTGCTTGAGCTGCTCTTCGAGGAGAACCTTGTTGCCGGCGAGCGGCGATTGACTCTGTTTGAGTTGATCACGAATTTCCTGCTCGCGCGTCTCGAACTGCTTCAGTTGCGATTGCATGCGTTCAAGATTCTGCGTAGCCGACTCTCTGCTCGAACGCCGACTCTCGAACTGGATCGTGATGCTCTGTACGACCTGTCGATCCTCGTGTGCCTGGGCGCGCACGCGGTCGAGTTCCGCGCGCAATTCCTCGCGTCGCGTCTCGAGGTTGCCCTTCAGCGCATCCAGTTCCCCAAGACTATCGGTCGCCTGATTGGACAATCGCCGGGACTCGCGCAATTGTTCTTCCGCCGAGATTTTTTCATTGTCGACTTCGCTGGATTCCTCCGCGATTGCAGCCTCACGGGCATTCGCCTGATCCATTTGATATCGCGCGGAATCAAGGGCCGACCTCACGTCCGAGTATTCATTCAACAGCGACGCAGCATCGTTCTGCATCGACTCGCGCCGTTCCTCGAGTTGGTTCAGGCGCATGCGACCGTCTATTAAGAGCTTGCGGGCGCTTTGGAACCGAGCTTGTAGCTCGCGAAGGTCGTTTTTAAGGCGGCGCATATCGTGTTCGCGGGACAACACACCCGATTTCGGATTCTTGTCACGCGATACGCGCAGCCAGCTTTTGCCGAGCCAGATTCCATCCGGCGTAACCACCGAGCCGCCGTCGCTGAGTTTCTCTCGCATTGCAAGCGCGTCGTTCAGCGAATCTGCGATTTGCACCTGCGCGAGAATCTCATTGATCGAGGCCGGTGCAGAGCCGACCTTGCTGGCCAACGTACCCGTGCCGTCGCTGCCCGCAGCGGCCGCACCTTCCAGTAACAGGGTGACATTGCCCACCTTGAGCTTCGCAATGCCCGCCGTCGCCGGTTCCAGGTCAGCCACACACACGGCCTGCAGGTAATCGCCAAGCACGGTCTCCACAGCTTTTTCCCAGCCATCCGCGACGTCCAGCGTCTTGGCGACTCGCCGATCACTGTCGATACCTTCGCCTTCGAGCCACCTCTGTACGCCCTCGTCGCCCTCGCCAAGAGCCGCCTTTTGCAGCGCCTCCAGCGACGCGTACTTGCCCTGTGCGGCCTGTAGCGTCGCTCGTCGTTCGTCCACCAGGCGCGTGAGCTTTTTATCCTGTTCGCGGAGTTTGCGAATTTTGTCGGCGATGTCTGCGAGGTGTCGATCAAAATCATCACGGGCCTGACTCTTGCGCTGCTCCGCGGTAGTCAGGTCGTCGAATTTCGCTTTCAGTTCGTCCTTGTCGGCCACCGAACGAGCATCATCGAGTTTCTTGCGGCGCTCCGCGTAGCTTTGAATACGCGATTCGATCTGCTCCGCACGTGTCTCTTCAATACCGAGCTGTTGCCGCGCCTCGTTGAACTTCAGCGTGTATTCGTCCCACTGTTCTTGCCAATCTGCGAGCGCTGCTTCCGCCTTGTCCAGTGATTCGGCCGACGCCTTTTCACTTTGTTGTGCCTCCTCGAGGCCCGGCACGAGTTCGTTCAGCGTCAGCTCCAGTTGCGCAATCTCGGACTCATCCTTGTCGATATGCTCGACAATCTCCTTTGCACCCTGGATCGCTTGCGCGAGGTCCTTCTCCTGACGTTCACGCAACTCATTCGCGTGCTCGATGGACTGTTCGAGGCGTGCAATCTCTGAGCCGACTTTGTAATAGCGCCCCTGCACGACGTTGAACAGGTCTGTGCGCTCGCTCTGGCGCTCACGGGCGTCTTCAACGTTCGCTTCCAGTTTTCGTTGCCCGGCAATGCGCTCTTCCATGCGTGTTTTGCGTTCGGACAACACAGAATTTGCCGCATTTGCCTTGTCGTCGAGATCCTTTGTCCTCAGCGCAAGCAACTCGGCTGCCGTGCGGCGTTCTTCGTCCTTGTAGCGACCGTAACGCTCGGCTGTCTTCGCTTGCCTGTCGAGGTGCTTGATCTGTTTCTCGACCTCTTCGAGCACATCCTGAAGTCGCGCAAGGTTCTCTCTTGTGTGCTTGATGCGATTCGAGGTCTCGCGCCGGCGCTCTTTGTACTTCGAGATGCCCGCAGCCTCCTCGAGAAACATCCGCATCTCTTCGGGCTTCGCTTCGATCAGCCGGGAAATCATCCCCTGCTCGATGATCGAGTAACTGCGCGGTCCGAGGCCGGTCCCCATGAATACACCCGTGATGTCCTTGCGCCGGCAGCGCGTGCCATTCAGATAGTAGGTCGAAATGCCATCCCGGCTCACCTCACGACGGATGCCGATCTCGGCATATTTCGCGTACTGACCCTCGAGCGTCGTGTCGCTGTTGTCGAACAAAAGCTCGACCGAGGCGGCACCGACGGGCTTCCGGGCACTCGATCCATTGAAAATCACGTCCGTAATCGAGTCACCTCGGAGGCGGCTCGCGGAGCTTTCACCCATGACCCAGCGGACGGCGTCGATGACGTTGGATTTGCCACAGCCATTGGGGCCAACAACGCCAACCAGGCTGCTGGGAAAGGTAATGGTGGTGGGATCTACAAAGGATTTGAAGCCGGCAAGCTTTATCTTGCTGAGTCGCATGCGGTGGATTGTTGCCCAATGCCAGAGAATTCGGCGTAGTTTACGGTAATTTCCCCAATAAAACGATTCTAAGGGGGCTGAAGGCGTCCCTTGGCGGCCCCCTGCCGCAGACCTCCGAACAGTCCACAAATTCCTCTGAAAATTGGGCTTCCATGTGCCGGCAAGCAATGTATAATCCCCGCCTTTTCTCGGTCCGGCAGGAGCAAAAAATGCCCGCAAGAAAGTCCGCAAGCAAGAAGCGGAAAAAGGCCACAACCTCTCGCAGGAAAGTGGCAGCGAAGAAGTCAGCCTCGAAAAAGAGAGCTGCCAGCAAGCGTAAAGTGACCCGGAAAAAGGCGGCGACCAAGAAGCGTGTCAGCAAGAAAAAAGTCGCCAAAAAGAAGGCCAGTAAGAAAAAGGTAGCCAAAAAGAAGGTCGCCAAGAAAAAGGCCGGTAAGAAAAAGGTAGCCAAGAAGAAGGTCGCCAAGAAAAAAGTCGCCAGAAAGAAGGTGGCTAAGAAAAAGGTGGTCAAGAAAAAGGTGGTCAAGAAAAAGGTCGCCAAGAAAAGGGTGGCCAAGAATAAGGCCTCGAGGAAGAAGGCCGTCAACGCGAAGCGCCCCGTGACCAGGAAGAAGGTTGCCATTCGGCGTGTCCGAACGGTCGGCGACCTGCTAACAGGACCGATCCATGGCATCACGCCGTACAAGCCCGGACGTGGCGAGGACTACATGAGCAACGGCCAGCTCGACCATTTTCGCGACATCCTGGACGCTTGGAAAAGCGAGTTGATAGTCGAGGTGGATCGCACGGTGCACCACATGCAGGACGAGGCCGCGAATTTTCCTGATCCCAATGATCGCGCCACCCAGGAGTCCGAATTCGGCCTCGAACTGAGGACCCGGGACCGCGAGCGCAAACTGCTCCGCAAAATCGATTCGGCGATGACGCGCATCGATGAGGGCAGCTACGGCTTTTGCGAAGAGACCGGTGAGGAAATAGGACTGAAGCGCCTCGAAGCACGCCCAGTGGCAACCCTGTGCGTGGAGGCTCAGGAGCGACGCGAGCTGGCCGAACGTCAGTTCCGCGATCGGGACGATCGCTACCGCTAGGGCGCCATACGTTGGGCGCTTCGCGCCCTCACCGACCGGGCCACTTCACTTTGGATCGCTGCTCGCGGCAGCTGCGAGCTATCTGCAGGCACGTCACAAGGGCGGACGCTGGCTTGTCCGCGTAGACGATATCGATCCACCCCGGGAGCAACCCGGAGCGACCGGTGAGATCCTGACCGCGCTCGAGCGATATGGATTCGAGTGGGATGGACCCGTCATCTACCAAAGCAAGACTGCGACCGCTCACAAGGAAGCGCTGCGGCGCCTCCTCGACGAGGGACACGCTTACGCGTGTGGCTGTTCACGTCGTGACCTGGTCGACGCGCCGCGGGGCGCGCTTGGAACAATTTATCCGGGCACTTGCCGAAGCGGTTGCGACGGCACGGAGACGGCCATCCGCGTTCGCACCGACGATACGCCTGTGGAATTTACCGATGGGCTGCAGGGTCTGCAGCAGCAGCGGCTCGAATCCGAATCCGGAGACTTCGTTATCTGGCGCCGCGACGGACTTGTCGCCTATCATCTCGCTGTTGTTGTCGACGACTTCGAGCAGGAGATTTCGGAAATTGTTCGCGGCATTGATCTGCTCGACTCGACTGAACGCCAAATCTGGCTGCAGCGCCTGCTCGGCTATCCCCACCCAGCCTACCTGCACATCCCGATTGCGACGCATCCCGATGGGCAGAAGCTCAGTAAGCTGACCGGCGCCACGGCGGTACCCTTGAAGGCCGTTGAGTCCACGTTGATGCAGGCGCTGGTGGCGCTCGGACAACTGCCCCCGACGGCGCTCCGAGGCGCGTCGGTGGCGGATATCTGGGCCTGGGCAATCAGCGACTGGGAGATCGAGTCACTCGTCGGTATGACTCAGATTGGCGTCGATTGCAACGCTATGGCTGACGGTCAAAATGGGCTATTGTAGTCGCCGCCTGGAGATCGAGACTTCGCATGAGCAGCACTCGCGTCATCAAGAAATACCCCAATCGCCGCCTGTACGACACTGAAGAAAGCCGCTACATCACGCTTGCCGACATCAAGGATCTTGTCATGAACAAGGTCAATTTCGAGGTCATCGATAAGAAGTCAGGCGAGGACATCACGCGCACGATTCTGCTGCAGGTTATTAGCGAGCAGGAGCAGCAAGACGAGGCCATCATGAGCGAAGATTTCCTGGCGCAGATCATTCGTGCCTACGGCTCGGTCGTCCCCGACTTCATGGCCAACTACCTGGAAAAAAGCCTGGCGCTTTTCATGCAACAACAAAAGACTGTGCAGGGGCAGATGCAGAGCATAGTGGGTGCCGACCCGCTCAATGCAATGGCCGAGTTGACGCAACAAAATTTCCAGAGACTGCAATCGCTGCAGGAAGAACTGTTGAAGCAATTTGTCCCTGCCGGCGGTGATTCAAATAACGCCGACACCGCGGCGACCGGCAGCCAAAAGAAGGCGGGGTAAGGCTTTAGAGCGTTTGCTCAACGATCTAATAACGCCTTGACATATAGGCGCCTAATGCCCAATCTTTATAACTGCAACGGGGATATGCTCCCCCGCCCCCTGTTGCAATGCCTGAAGGGGTTTACACTCCACGGCGGGCCCCCTGCGAAAGTGGGGGGCCATTTTTTTGGTCTCGACTCCGCCTTGGCATTGATGCCGAGATGACCTCCGACATAAACGAAAAACGCATCATTCGCAGCAGTTTCCGACCAGCCCGCTGGCTTCGGAATCGCCATGCGCAGACTGTTTTCCCATCTCTGCCATGGTCCTGGCGTGTCCGCCCGCAATTGCGTCGCGAAGTGCTCGAGTTGCCGGACGGAGATGTCACAGCCGTCGATTGGGTCGTCGAGACCGAAGAAACACCGAAGACGGCACCGTTGCTGGTCATACTTCATGGGCTCGAAAGCTCCGCCGACTCCGCTTACGCCCGCATGCTCATGATGGCTGCCGCCGAACGCCAATGGCGCTGTTGTGTACTTCATTTCCGCGATTGTGGCGATTACAGAAACCTGCTGCCACGGCGTTATCATGCTGGAGAAACCGGCGATGTGCGCCATTTCGTCGGCAAGCTCGAACAAGAAGGACAGTACGGTCCGATCGTCGCCGTCGGCTACTCCCTCGGCGGCAATGTGCTCTTGAAGTATCTCGGCGAGACGGGGGCAGATTCGCCACTAAAGGGGGCGGCAGCCGTCAGTGTCCCGCTCAATTTGCACGCTTGTTCAGAGGCTTTAAACAAAGGTATTTCAAGAGGTTATCAGCGACACTTATTAAAACGCATGAAGGAGGCTGTGGAACGAAAATTCGACCGCCATACCGCCGCATTTGACTGGCAACGTGCAATGAACGCCACGACTTTTGCGGAGTTCGACGACGCCGTAACCGCCCCGCTGCACGGCTTTGCGAACAAGGACGACTACTACGACAAGTGCAGCTCGGTGCATTTTCTGAAGGACATCCAGACGCCGACATTGATCGTCAATGCACTGGATGACCCGTTTATGACACCGGGCGTCATCCCGGAAGCGGATCGTTTGTCAGAGTACGTCACGCTCGAAGTCAGCGACCATGGCGGTCACGTTGGCTTCATTGAAGGCGGCATGCCGTGGCGGCCCCGGTTTTACCTGCCGGGGCGCCTCATCAGCTTTCTGCAACCGCTCGCAGCCCGTCCAGGGCTTTGAGGATTCGTTGGAGCGGTTCTCGAACCGCGATTCGGGCTAAATGCCAGTCGCGCTTCAAGAAGCGCTCCAACAGGGTTACTAGGCGGCTTCGACTTCCTTCATGGAAAGTCGCACCCGACCCTGACGGTCGACCTCGAGCACCTTCACTTTCACGACATCGCCTTCTGCAAGCTTGTCGCTGACTTTCTCCACTCGTTCGTTGGAGATCTGCGAAATGTGCACGAGACCATCCTTGCCGGGCAGGATCGTGACAAATGCGCCGAAGTCCATGAGGCGCGCCACCTTGCCCTCATAGATGCGGCCAACTTCAACGTCTGCCGTGATCAGTTCGATGCGCCGACGCGCCTCTTTGCCGGACGCGCCGTCGACGGATGCGATACGAATCGTGCCGTCGTTGTCGATATCGACCGTCGCACCAGTCTCCTCGGTGATAGCGCGAATGACCGCACCACCCTTGCCGATGACATCGCGAATCTTGTCGGGATCAATCTTCATGGTCATGATCGTCGGCGCCCACTCGGACATTTTCTCGCGAGACTCGCTGAGGACCTTGCCCATTTCGCCCAGGATGTGCAGTCGCGCGTCACGAGCCTGCGCCAGGGCGACGTCCATGATCTCTTTCGTGATGCCCTGGATCTTGATGTCCATCTGCAGTGCGGTAATACCGTCTTCCGTACCGGCAACCTTGAAATCCATATCACCAAGGTGATCCTCATCTCCAAGGATGTCCGTCAGCACGGCGAATTCATCACCTTCCTTGACGAGACCCATGGCAACGCCCGCCACTGGCGCCTTCAACGGTACGCCAGCGTCCATGAGCGACAGACTTGTGCCGCAGACAGAAGCCATTGAGCTCGAACCGTTGGATTCGGTGATCTCGGAAACGACACGAATGATGTAGCCAAATTCGTCCATGTTCGGCATTACGGCCTGGATGCCGCGTCGTGCCAGCTTGCCGTGGCCAATCTCGCGTCGCTTCGTCGAACCAATGAATCCCGTTTCGCCTACACAAAACGGAGGGAAATTGTAATGCAGCATGAACGGCTCTTTGCGCTCACCCTCGATCGCATCGATGATCTGCGCATCACGGCCGGTGCCCAGCGTTGTGACGACAATTGCCTGAGTTTCACCGCGTGTGAATATCGCTGATCCGTGCGCACGCGGCATGACACCAACGTCGACGTGGATCGGCCGTACGGTTTCCTTGTCGCGGCCATCGATACGAGGTTCGCCTTTGATAATCCGTTGCCGTACCGTATTTTTCTCCAGCTTGTAGAGCGCACCCTTGATGTCTTCTGCCGTCCACCGAGCGTCTTCTTCGTCGCTGGCCAATGCCTCGACAGCCCCAGACTTCACATCGCCGACTGCCGCCTGGCGATCCATTTTGTCACTAATCTGATAGGCCTCAGACATGCCGGACTGAGCCTGTGAGGCCACAGCACTTGCGAGTTCTTCGTCCTCAGCCGGCGCCTCCCAGTCCCAGGCAGGCTTGCCGGCTTCGGCAGCCAATTCATTGATCGTGTCGATCGCCGTCTGCATCTGCTCGTGACCGTACATAACGGCACCCAGCATGACGTCTTCCGACAAACCATTTGCTTCCGACTCAACCATCAGCACGGCGTCTTTCGTACCTGCAACGACGAGGTCCAGATCCGAGTCGACAAGCGCGGCGCGCCCCGGGTTCAGCACGTAGTCCCCATTGATGTAGCCTACTTTGGCAGCACCAATCGGTCCGGCGAACGGCATGCCCGAGATCGCCAGCGCAGCCGACGCGCCGATCAACGCCGGAATATCGGGATCGACGTCCGGATTCAGCGACATTACCGTCGCGATAACCTGGGTTTCGTTCTTGTATCCTTTCGGAAACAGCGGACGAATAGGCCTGTCGATCAGGCGGCAAACCAGCACTTCTTTCTCGCCGGGCCTGCCTTCACGCTTGAAAAATCCGCCCGGAATTTTGCCGGCGGCGTAGGTCTTTTCCTGGTAGTTGACGGTCAGCGGGAAAAAATCTCTGCCCGGATCCGCCGCTTTGCGGCCAACCGCGGTAACAAGAACCACAGTTTCGGCCATATCGACGATAACAGCACCGTCGGCCTGGCGCGCGACGGCGCCTGTTTCCAGGGTGACTACATGCTCGCCATATTGGAACGATTTCTTAATTGAATTCACAGTATTTGCTCGTTGAATAAGTGACAGCAATGCCAATCGATAGCGAGCCCGTTGGGGCTACGACATGTCGGCTAAGGAATTGCCTTGAATAGTCCGCTGGATTAGCGGCGCAGACCGAGCCGGGAAATCAGCTCGCGATAGCGATCCTGATCCTTGGATTTGAGATAGTCGAGCAACTTGCGTCGCTTGTTGACCATTTTCAGCAGACCCTGACGGCTATGGTGATCTTTCTTGTGCTCGCCGAAGTGCTCGGTGAGGTCGGAAATCCTTGCAGATAGCAACGCTACCTGAACTTCGGGCGAACCCGTGTCGGCCTCTCCTCGGCCGTAATCAGCAACAATGCTGGCTTTTGCTTCACTTGACAGTGACATCTCGTAATTACTCCAATTCCTACTTTCGTCTCTTAGCCCTTTTTTGCAGCGCGGTATTCTAGCGCCTGAAAGAGCCCATTAACAGCCCAAAATCAAATATCTACGGGTGGCCCTCAGTTAACCGGAAAACTCGCCGTGGCCGCAACATCCCGTTAGTGGAGAACTCTCCCACGCCAAGAAACTCCTGGTCGCCACCGTACACCCGTGCCAGTCCGTCGGACTCATTGTGCCCGCTCGGGACGGTCTGACCGTCGCGGAACCTGGTTGCCTGGATCGCATCGAGCTGCACTTCGGGAAGTGCAGCCAACGCCGTGTCCGGGGGCAGCAAACGTTCACGCAACGGCTCCGGCCCGTCAGCCGCGTCAGCCTCGGCCCGGCTCAGATCGAGCATGTCTTCGGCCCGAAAATCAGCCACGTTCTCCCGGTGCAATCCTGCCGTGTGTGCGAGCGTGCCCGCCACCTTCGCAATATCCTCGACCAGGCTGCGAATATAGGTGCCCTTCGAACACCGAACCCGGAACACCAGCCGCAAGCCGGCCGCTTCCAAGAGCTCGATCTCGTCGATCCGGATAGACCGTGGCTCCCGTTCCACGGTTTCACCCTTGCGCGCGAGTTCGTAGAGGCGCCGGCCGTCTTTTTTCAGTGCTGAATACATCGGCGGTATCTGCAGCGACTCGCCGAGAAAACCCTGCAGGATCGCGTCCCATTGCCCGGCCGATAATTCCGGTACCGTGGCACTCCCGATCTCCGCTCCAGTCGCGTCGCCCGTGTCGGTGGCCGTTCCCAGCCTGGCCGTGACCCGATACGTCTTGTCTGCATTCAGCAGGAAGGCGCACACCTTGGTCGCCTCGCCGAAACACAGCGGTAACATGCCGGTTGCCGCAGGATCGAGGCTGCCCGTATGACCGGCCTTCTTCGCACCCAGCAACCGTTTTACTTTCTGCAGGGCCTGATTTGAGGTCAACCCAGCCGGCTTGTTCAGCAGCAACAGGCCATCGACCGGCTCGGATCGACTGTGGTGTCCCCGACTCATGACTCTCAACCCTGATCGTCGGTCAAGACAGTGCGATCGATCAATTCAGCCAACCGCATGCCTTCTGCAGCACTGTCGTCGTGTGCAAAACGCAACTCGGGTACGTGTCGCACCTTGATCGACTTGCCGAGCCGGCTGCGCAGAAAACCTGTCGCTCGCTCGAGTCCTTCGAGCGCTGCGGCTGCTTCCGCCTCGGGATCCAGCATACTGAAATACACACGTGCGACACTGAGGTCCCTGGACAGGTCCACGGACGTCAGCGCAACACCTTGTACGCGCGGGTCCTTGACCTCGAAGCGCAGCAGTTCAGCGAGTGTCCGCAACACCTGGTTGCCGAGTCGCTGATGGCGAGAAAACTCACGTGGCATTGCGATTCACCTGAATGGCGCACACTCGTCAGTCGAGTGTGCGGGCCACCTCGATACGCTCATAGCATTCGATGTGGTCGCCAACTTTCACGTCGCTGTAGTTCTTGACGCCAATGCCGCACTCGGTACCGGACTTGACTTCGTTCACGTCATCTTTAAAGCGCCGCAGCGACTCCAGTTCGCCCTCGTAGATCACGACGTTTTCGCGCAGCACGCGGATTGGATTGGCGCGTTTGACGAGGCCTTCCGTCACGATACAGCCGGCTATATCGCCGAATTTCGGTGACGAGAAGACTTCCTTGACCTCCGCCAGTCCGACGATCTGTTCGCGAATCTCCGGAGACAGCAAGCCGCTGAGCGCTGCCTTAACGTCGTCAATGGCTTCGTAAATGATGCTGTAGTACCGCACATCGACGCCGGACTCCTTGATTGCCGTTCTTGCCGTGGCGTCCGCGCGAACATTGAAACCTATTATCACAGCGTGCGACGCGGCCGCCAGGGTCGCGTCGGTTTCGGTGATGCCACCAACCCCTGCGCTCAGTACCTTGACCTTGACCTCATCGGTCGACAGCTTGTTCAGTGCGTCGCGCAATGCCTCGGCACTGCCATGAACATCGGATTTAATGATCACCGAAATCGTTGAATTTCCAGTGTCCTTCATCTGGCTGAACATGTCCTCGAGCTTCGAGGCCTGTTGCAGTGCGAGCTTTGCTTCACGCGTCTTGGTTTGACGGAATTCAGCCGCTTCACGCGCTCTGCGCTCGTTCTTGACGACCAGGAAATCATCGCCCGCACTCGGTGTTTTCGAAAGGCCAAGCACGACTACCGGGCTTGATGGGCCCGCTGCCTTGATCGACGTCTGCGACTCATCGAACATGTTTCGAACGCGTCCGTACTCCTCGCCCGCAATGATCATGTCGCCCTGATTGAGGGTTCCGGATTGTACGAGTAGCGTCGCTACGGCACCCCTGCCTTTCTCGAGGCTTGATTCGATGACCAGGCCCTTCGCGGGCCCTTCTTCCACGGCCTTCAGGTCCATGACCTCGGCTTGCAGCAAGATCGCATCGAGCAATTTATCGACGCCTTCGCCTGTCTTCGCGGATACGCTGACGAACAAGTGATCACCACCCCACTCCTCGCCGATGACTTCGTGCTGTGACAGCTCGTTGCGTACCCGCTCAGGATCCGCGTTTTCACGGTCGATTTTGTTGATTGCAACGACCAGCGGCACGCCTGCCGC
>DAOWGY010000168.1 GCA_030641695.1 Gammaproteobacteria bacterium | reverse complement strand
TGCGGGCGATGAAATTACACCACTGCTGTTCACATCCGGCGACAGCGAACAGGATGCGGCTGAGCCGCCAGTCAGTACCGCTGCGGTCATCGACACAAGCGTCGAGACCAATGTGTATGACGGCGCGGAGACGATTGATACGAGCGTCGCCGATGAACCGGCAAGCACAGCGCCTGTAGAAGCGGTGTTTGAAGCAGCGCCGGCCGCGGTAAGCGGCGATGCAAGTAGCACATACGACTCGGCATATGCCGACTTGCAGCCTGGCGATGTCGTTATCGACACGACAGTCGAGCCCCTTCGGCCAGCCGCCTCGCCAAGCGTTGCCGCGCCGCGGGTCATCAGGTCACCGGCTACGAAAGAACCCTCGTGGAACTGGTTGCTGTGGCTGGCAACCGGCGGCATGGCGATCGTCACGGGCGTGCTGATGTTCGGGCAACGACTGCGGGAGCGCTTCGGTTCCTCGCCTGTCGGCGCCAGAGCGCAAATGCCACGCCAACAGTCGGTCCAGGGCACGCCAAGGGTCGCTCCGATCGCGATATCGGATTCCGAAATAAGCGTCGAGGAAATCAAGCCGGTCTATGACGACATTGACTTCGACCTGTCCGATGATTCGCCTACGGAAGAGAACCTCGCGCTCGACGCCGACCTTGTCATGGGCACCGGCCTCGACGAGTCAACCGACGTCGACGTGAATCAGGACTTCGGTTTCGCAGCGACCACAGATCTCGATCTGGAGCTGCCCCTGAAGTCGATGCGGGAAGACGAGTCACCGGAAACCGACATCCTTCCGCCGCTGGAACGGACGCAGCAAGAGATCGTGGTCGACAGCGAAATTCTACCGGATGACAGTCAGTACAATATGTCGGTAATCATCGATGCGACAAAGATGCCCGATCCTGCCGAAGTCACCGAGCGCGACCTCAAGGCAGTTCCTGTCGAGGATAACGGCCAGACGCTCATCAGCGACAACTACTCGATCAACAAGGAAGTCGACTTCGAGACCCTCGAAAAGGACTACGAGGATGAACTGACGGCAACGCATGCGCTCAACATGGAAATCGAAAAAGCGGCGGCAGAACTTACTGTACGCATGGACGATGACGAAGCGCCTGACGGCGAAACCTCAGTGGAAATGCAACTCGCGAACCTGTCCGACCTCGACATGACTTCGAATCTCGAGGCACAGAACGATGATGTTGGCGACGACAACGATGTTACCGCCAACATCAGCGCGGACGACAAGACCGTCGAGATGCCCAAAAGCAAGGGTTCTAAAGCAAGCTGACAGTTGGAGCGCGCCTCGGCGCGCGAGCGGCGTCAAACGGATCGCGCTTCAAGAAGCGCTCCAACAGGCCTTGCTACTGCCGTTGGAGCGGTTCTCGAACCGCGACTACGATTCAGCCGGATCGCGCTTCAAGAAGCGCTCCAACAGTTACTCTGGTGGGATGCCGATGATGCGATCCACGCTGCGCCAGCCGCGTGGCAATAGTCCGCCACGCAGCGCTCGCTCGCCATAGTAGGGTTCGGAGTCGTCCCACTTGATCGTCATGACGCGCTGGCCGCTGAGTACCTGCAGGTCCCCGTCTTCGGGCACCACGGCTGCAGCAACGAGCTTCTCCTCGCCGCTTTGATATTTCTTGCCGGGTATGTTCAGGAGCTTGTTGCCCTTGCCCTTGGCGAGTTCCGGTAGTTCGTCCATCTCGAACATCAGCAGGCGACCGATCGAACTGACAGCAGCGATCAGGCACTCCGAGTCCTTCGGCACCGGCGCAGGAACAACGGCCTTGCCACCTGGTGGTACACGCAATATCGCTTTGCCGGCCTTGTTACGCGATACCAGGTCCTCGAGCGTTGCGACGAAACCGTATCCCGCATCACTTGCGAGCAGGTATTTCTGGTCATTGTCACCGATCATCGTGCCGCAAAACTCGGCGCCGTCCGGCGGCTTGAAGCGTGATGACAGTGGCTCGCCCTGCCCTCGCGCCGACGGCAAGGTATGCGCCATGACGGAGTACACGCGTCCCGTGCTGTCGATGAACATCGCAAGTTGGTTGCTGCGTCCCTGCGCCGCCGCAAGAAAGCCGTCACCCGACTTGTAGCTCAGTGCGATCGCATCGATGTCGTGGCCTTTTGCCGCGCGGGCGTAACCACGCTGCGACAAAACCACCGTCACCGGTTCGCTCGCAACAAGCTGTGTCTCGTCCAGCGCCTGCGCGGCGTCACGTTCGACGATCGCGGTACGACGTTTGTCGCCGTAGGTCCCGGCGTCCTCGAGGATCTCGTTCTTGATCAGCGTTTTCAGGCGTGTGGCGCTCTTGAGCGTCTTTTCCAAATGATCTCGTTCTTCGTTGAGTTCCTCTTGCTCGCCCTTGATCTTCATTTCCTCGAGCTTCGCAAGATTGCGCAGGCGCAAATTCAGGATGGCTTCGGCCTGCATATCCGATAGCTTGAATCGCTTCATGAGCGCGGGCTTCGGCGCGTCCTCGCTGCGGATGATCTTGATGACTTCATCAATGTTGAGGTATGCGACAAGCAGACCATCGAGGGTATGCAGCCGGTCCAGGACGATTTGCAAGCGGTGCTTCAGGCGCCGCTTGACGGTCTCACGGCGGAACTTGACCCACTCGACAAGCATGCCGACCAGGTTGAACAACCTGGGTCGGCCATCGAGACCGATGACGTTCATGTTGACTCGCACGGTGCGCTCGAGTGACGTCGTCGAGAACAGGTGCGACATCAACTCCTCGACGTCGATGCCGCGTTTCTTGCTGATGACGAGCCGTATGGGGTCTTCATGATCGGACTCGTCGCGCAAATCATCGACCTGCGGCAACTTCTTCGCGCGCATCTGCGCGGCGACCTGCTCGAGCACCTTGCTGCCCGACACCTGGTGCGGCAACGACGTGATCACGATATCGCTGTTCTCGATCTTGTACGCGGCGCGCAGGCGCAGTGTGCCGATGCCGGTCGCGTAGATCTGCTTGACGTCAGTGCGCGGTGAGACAAGTTCGCCACCCGTGGGAAAGTCGGGTCCCTTGATGTGTTTCATCAGCGCCGCGACAGTCGCTTTCGGGTTGTCGATCAGATGCACGAGCGCGCTCGCGACTTCGTTGAGATTGTGCGGTGGCACGTCGGTCGACAAGCCGACCGCAATTCCGGTCGTGCCGTTCAGCAACAGGTTGGGTAAACGCGCCGGCAGCACGACCGGCTCGTTCAGCATGCCGTCGAAGTTGGGCACCCAGTCGACGGTGCCTAGGCCGAGTTCCTGCAGCAGGCACTTCGCATACGGCGTGAGTCGCGACTCGGTATAGCGCATGGCGGCGAAAGACTTCGGATCGTCGGTCGAGCCCCAGTTGCCCTGACCATCGATGACCGGGTAGCGGTACGAGAATCCCTGTGCCATGAGCACCATGGCCTCGTAGCAGGCGGAATCGCCATGCGGATGGAACTTGCCGATAACGTCACCGACCGTGCGCGCCGATTTCTTCGGCTTGGAACCCGCCGACAGGCCGAGCTCGCTCATCGCGTAGATGATGCGTCGCTGCACGGGCTTCAGTCCGTCGCCGATTTGTGGCAATGCGCGATCGAGGATTACGTACATCGAGTAATCGAGGTACGCCTTTTCCGTGTATTCGCGGAGCGGCTGTTGTTCGACGCCCTCGAGATTCAGACTGTTTTGCATATTTGAGAGTCCTTGAATCTAGATTTCGGCCAGATTGCCCTTGGTCTCGAGCCAGCTACGGCGGTCTTTCGAACGTTTCTTTGCGAGCAACATGTCCATGACCTGGTCCGTCTTGTCGCGGGCGCTGACCGTCAGTTGCACGAGACGCCGCGTGTCGCGATTCATCGTCGTCTCACGCAATTGCGACGGATTCATCTCGCCGAGGCCTTTGAAACGCGTCACCGTGACCTTGCCACGCAATTTCTCGGCTTCGATACGATCGAGAATGCCTTTGCGCTCACTGTCGTCGAGTGCGTAGTACACGTCCTTGCCGACATCGATGCGGTACAGCGGTGGCATCGCCACGTAAATGTGTCCCGCGAGCACGAGTTCGCGGAAATGCCTGAGGAACAGGGCACACAGCAGTGTTGCGATATGCAGTCCGTCGGAGTCGGCGTCCGCAAGGATGCAGATCTTGTGGTAACGCAGGCCTTCAATGTCGTTGGTGCCCGGATCGACGCCAATTGCGACGCTGATGTCGTGCACTTCCTGCGAACCGAGAATCTCGCCCGCGTCGACCTCCCAGGTGTTCAGGATCTTGCCTCTCAGCGGCATGATCGCCTGCGTATTGCGATCGCGCGCCTGCTTGGCGGAGCCGCCCGCCGAGTCACCCTCGACAAGGAATATCTCGCACAACTCAGGCTCCTGCGACGTGCAATCTGCGAGCTTGCCCGGCAGCGCCGGTCCTGAAACGATCTTCTTGCGCACCACTTTCCTGGCGGCCTTCATACGATTTTGCGCCTTCATGATCGCGAGCTGCGCGATCTGATCGCCGGTCTCGGGGTGCTGGTTCAGCCACAACGACGTTGTGTCCTTGATGACGCCCGCAATGAATGCCGCCGACTCGCGCGATGACAGCCGCTCTTTCGTCTGCCCCGAGAATTGCGGGTCTTCAAGTTTTGCGCTGAGAACGAAGTTGAGCCCGTCCCAGACGTCCTCCGGCGCCAGCGACACGCCGCGCGGCAGCAGATTCCTGAAGTCGCAGAACTCCCTCAACGCATTCGTGAGGCCCGTGCGCAATCCGTTGACATGCGTGCCACCCTGCGGCGTTGGCACCAGGTTGACATAGCTTTCGGTGACCGTCTGGCCGCCCTCGACCGCCCATGTGAGCGCCCAGTCCGCAGCTTCGTTGTTGCCCGTCATGCTTCCCGAGAATGGCTCGACCGGCAGCAGCTCGCCGCCACCAATGGCCTCGACGAGATACTCCTCGAGGCCGCCCGAATAGCACCACTCAAGGCGTTCTTTGGGCTTTTCGGTGGTCAGGCGAACCGTGAGACCCGGGCACAACACCGCTTTGGCCCGCAATACATGCTTCAGCCGCGATATCGAGAATTTCGAGGAATCGAAGTACTGCGGATCGGGCCAGAAACGAATGGTCGTTCCCGTGTTCGCCTTGCCGACCGTGCCGACCTGTTCGAGCTTGCCGCGCTTCTTGCCGCCGACAAAGCTCATGTTGTATTCCTTGCCGCCGCGGCGAATCCAGACTTCCAGGTTTTTCGACAACGCGTTAACCACCGACACGCCGACGCCATGCAGGCCGCCCGAGAACTGGTAGTTCTTATTGGAAAACTTGCCGCCCGCGTGCAGCTTGGTGAGGATGACCTCGACGCCCGGCAACTTCTCTTTGGGGTGCTTGTCGACGGGCATGCCGCGGCCGTCGTCGGCAACTTCGACCGAGCCGTCCTTGTAGACGGTCACCTCGATCTTCTTGCAATGACCGGAGAGTGCTTCGTCGATGCTGTTATCGACGACTTCGTGGGCAAGGTGATTCGGCCGCGACGTGTCGGTAAACATACCCGGACGGCGGCGCACGGGCTCGAGCCCGCTGAGGACTTCGATGTCCTTGGCGTCGTAAGTTTTTGCCATCTACCCTTTGCCAGAGGCTGCTCAAGCGATGCTGGCTGGATTCTAGCCTGATTGAGATGGCCATGCACCTGCGGCGGCGGCCCGTTGGAGCGCTTCTGGAAGCGCGAGCGATAGCTGCGACCGCAAGGTCGCCTGGAGCGCTTCTGGAAGCGCGACTGCGGCAAGACCCGATCGCGGTTCAAGAACCGCTCCAACAATCGCACGAATCCCGTTGGAGCGGTTCTCGAACCGCGACTTCGATCCGGCTGAATCGCGGCTCAAGAACCGCTCCAACAGTTCAAAACGAACGTTTAGTCGAGATCGCCGAGCAGCGAATTGCGAACATTTTCGGGCAGCGGCGATATTTCGACGGTGTAACTGTCGTGGTCGATTCCCGCGGCGATGGCCGCGCCGGACCCGAGCGCATCGACCTGCTCTGCCTCGAGTTCGAAGCGCAGGAAATGCACCGCCGAGGTTTTCTTGTCATCGGACCGTTCGAGATCTTCGTCGGCGATTGCGAATACACGATCGAAGCCCTCTACCTGCATGTAGACGCGGTCCTCGACGCCGATGAGCTGCTGCAGCATCGCGCGGCGCTCCTCTGCCCCGGGAAACTCGATCATAAATGTCGCTTTCCAGTTCGAGCCGTCGGGTATCAGCGGGTTATAGGCGTCGAGTTCGTCGTTGATTCCGGCCGCCTCGAAGATGCGCTCGATGCGCAGCATCTCCTGCACCTGGTATTGCATCGTCATCCGGTCCTCGAAGTACAGCGCCGCATTGGTCCCTAGATCCAGGCGCCGGTTGCGCTTGTGCGCAAGTACTGTCGCCCGAAACTCATCCCGGACCTCCGAGTATTCTTCGAGACTCATGAGGTCGTCTCTCGTCAGTTTCTGCATGACATCAGATTCCGTACGCTTTGCGCAGCAGGCTCATCGGGTGCCCGGCATCGTGATTCTCGAGTTCCTGTGCGATCTGCTCCGCCGCCATCGGGCAATCGCTCACAAAATGTCCGGATTCAGCACGTTCGACCTTGCTCACCACGGGGCGGGCGATCTTTTTCGAGGCGTCATGAAACTCCTTCTTCACGGCGTAGGTGCCGTCGTGACCCGAGCAACGTTCAATAACCTCGATACTCGTATCGGGTACCAGTTGCAGGGCATCCCGGGTCTTCAGCCCAATGTTCTGCACGCGCAAGTGGCACGGTACCTGGTAGGCAACGCTACCGAGTGAGGTCTTGAAATCCGTTTTCAGCTTGCCGTCCTTGTGCCGCAGCATGAGGTACTCGAACGGATCGTACATTGCGTCGCGGACCTTCGCGACGTCCGGATCATCCGGAAACATCAACGGCAATTCCT
>DAOWGY010000200.1 GCA_030641695.1 Gammaproteobacteria bacterium | reverse complement strand
GGCGGTGGCAAGGCAGTCACTCTATTGAATCCGGCGACGGAAGAACCGCTTGCCGAGACTGATACACAGGGCATCGATTTTTCTGCCGCGCTCGGGCATGCACGTTCAGTTGGCGGGCCGGCGCTACGCTCAATGACTTTTGCCGAACGGGCAGAACGGTTGCAGGATGTCTATGAAGTTCTGTACGCCAATCGCGAGGAACTCATAGATCTTTCGATCAGCAACGGCGGCAACACGCGTAACGATGCGAAGTTCGATGTAGACGGTGCCACTGCGACATTGCTGGCCTACGTGGATGTCGGCAAGCAGCTGGGCGACTGCCATCTGATGAATGACGGTGAGCCAGTGCAGATCGGGCGGACGCCTCGTTACGCAGGGCGGCATATTTTGTCGCCGCTGCACGGGGCCGCCGTGCATATCAACGCATTCAATTTTCCGGCCTGGGGCATGATCGAAAAAGCGGCCGTCGCATTACTGGCGGGGATGCCGGTCGTCAGCAAGCCCGCAACCAGCACGGCCATGCTGGCGTACCGAATGACCGAACTCATCACGGAGTCGGCTGCGCTGCCCGAAGGATCGTTCTCCTTCCTGGCCGGATCGGTCGGCGACCTGCTCGAGCATCTTGGGCCGCAAGATGTCCTCGCGTTTACCGGATCGGGGCAGACAGGCGCGGTGTTGCGGCGTCTGGACGCACATACGCAACGATCCGTACGCATCAACGTCGAAGCCGACAGCCTGAATGCCGCGATAATGGGTCCGGATGTCGATGCCGGCAGCGATACCTGGCAGATGATGCTCAACGAGGTCGTCACGGATGTGAGGCAGAAAGCCGGACAGAAATGCACGGCCATTCGCCGGGTATTCGTGCCACCGGCAATGCTGGAAACGTTTTGCGACGCGTTAAAGGAAAGGCTGGAGGATATCGCCGTCGGCAATCCGGCGGAGGCCAACGTTCGCATGGGACCGCTCGTCAGTGCGAATCAACTCGACGACGTCCGCACCGGCATCGAGGCGCTGCAAGCTCAGGCAACCAGGATAACGGGAAGCCTGGAGCCGAAAGACCTGGTCAGCGTTGAAAACGGCAAGGGTTACTTTCTGACGCCACATCTGTTCCGTGTGGATGATGTCGCATCGGCTCCATTGGTGCATGAGCGAGAGGTTTTCGGTCCTGTTGTCTCGGTCTTACCCTACGACGATATCGCGGGGCTGGTCAATGTGTGCGCCGCGGGCGGCGGCTCGCTCGTCTCATCGGTGTACTCGGACGACCGGAATTTTTCACGCGAGATACTGGTCGCTCTCGCCCCCTTCAATGGCAGACTGACCCACGGCAGCAGCAAGGTCGCCGGAATCTCGCCGGGTCCTGGCACCGTAATGCCGATGCTCGTACACGGGGGCCCAGGCCGAGCGGGCGGTGGCGAGGAACTCGGCGGTGTCAGGGGCCTGTCCTTTTATATGCAACGGACGGCAGTTCAGGGTTACAGCGCATTACTCGACAAGTTCTTCCCTGATTGAATGATTTTTTTCCCCAAGACATCAAGACCTTATCATCTCGGCCCTTACCCCCTGGAGCGACTCGCCCGGGATCCGCAGATCGTCGGGGCTGAACTCGCGCGGTCGCGAATCGAGCACCCGCCGATCGCAAGACAAGCAGCGAACGGTTTTGGCCGTTCGATCGCGAAATACCACCGGATTTTTCATCAATTGCGGGACGATGAACCCGCCGCAGCCAAAGCGCCCGTTCCCGATGACCTCGAGCGACGCATGATCGACATCAAGGGCTCGGCGTATTTCCTCAACGCCAGCCAGGTTGGGATATGCCCGCTGGCAGACAGTTGCTGGTTGCACGATGCAACGCCGCTGGATCACGGCCACGCGATCGTCGTGCTCGTGGAAGACAGCCGCATGCCCGAAAACGGTTCACTCGCGTATGCCTGGCTCGCGGAGTGCGCGGCCGCGGCGGCGGAATTTCGTGCCTATGAAATCGCGATCAGCGTCGCAAACCATATTCAGCTGATGGGCTACTCGGCCGTTGCGCACGACAGTGCGCACGGTGATGTGGATCTCGCGCGACTGACTGTTATCGCGGGCCTTGGCGTCAGGGCCGACGCGCGAATCGCAAATCCTTATGTCGACGACCGCTACGCAGTGTGTGCGGTGACGACGAACTACGAGTTACCGGCCGATCTTCCCCTCGAGCCGCGAGGCGCGGCGAAAGCGAAAGGCATCGCGTACACGCTCGGCATCGGTGGCGCGACGTCCGGCCTCGAGCGCTGGCGGCAGAACAGCAGGCCGACGCACCTGAGCAAGTTCGCGATGGAAACGGTGGACCGCGTGGACAGGCCGACGACGCTGATCATCGACGACGAAGTGCCGCGCGTGCCCAAACGGGCCTCCTTTTTCGACCGCGCGATTCATGGCGATCTCGGCAAGAAGACGCAGCATGAGCGCAATCGTTTCGCGTTCAAACACCCGCTCGCGACCGCCATGCTCAAGCAGATCGGGGCGATGGTGCCGCACCAGGACGGGCCGGTCGCGGAGCGGGTCGCCGCATCCTGCAGCGATGCGGAGGAAAACGCCAGGGCACTGAAGTCGCTGTCGTATTTCCTGGGTGCGGAGCTTACCGGCATATGCGAAGTTCCGCGCTACGCTTGGTACTCACATGTCGACGGCGGCAAAGCGGTCGAGTGCCACCACAAGTATGCCGTCGTCATGTTGATCGACCAGGAATACGACACAATGGAGGGCGCGTCGGGCGACGACTTTATCTCCGGTGCCCAATCCATGCGTGCCTATATGCGCGGCGCGGTAATCGCCGGCGCCATGGCCGAGCACCTGCGCAGCCTCGGCTTTTCCGCCAGGGCACAGACCAACGCCGATTCCGAGGTGCTGCAACTACCTTTGATTCTGCTGGCCGGACTCGGCGAGCTCAGCCGTATCGGCGAACTTGTGCTCAATCCTTTTGTCGGCCCGCGCTTCAAGTCCGTCGTCCTGACGACGGACATGCCGCTTGTGGTCGACCGGCCAATCGACTTCGGCCTGCAGTATTTCTGCTCGAACTGCAACAAGTGCGCCCGCGAATGCCCGTGCGACGCAATATCCTGGGGCGACAAGGTCATGTTCAACGGCTACGAGATGTGGAAACTCGATGCCGAGAGGTGCGCGCGTTACAGGCTGACCAATCAACGCGGACTTGCCTGTGGTCGTTGCATGAAAACCTGTCCGTTGAACAAGGTCGTCACCTGGGACGGACCGATCGCGACGCAGGTCGCAAGCTGGCTTGGCATCAACGCCCGATGGTTGAAGCCGCTCCTGGTACCTGTTGCTACCCGACTCGACGACTGGCTGGGACACGGCATTCGCAATCCCGCGAAGAAATGGTGGCTCGATCTCGAAATCGTTGACGGGGTCTGCGTCGTGCCGCGCAAAGGCGTAAACAAGCGCGACCTGGACCTGAAGCGGCACATCGATCCCGGCAAGCAGAAAATCGCCTATTACAACGCGAACGTCATGCCCGCCCCGAACAGCCACGGCATTGGCATCTTTCCGAACCGCAAGGAGGCGATCGCCGCGGCCTCACTGCTCGAGACGCCCACAGAAGCGCTGGCACGGGTGAAGGCCGGCGGGCCGATGCCGCGCCATTACGTGCCGACACCACCACTTCCGGAAAACCAGATGTCAACGGCGGAAACCGACTCTTTTGATCCGTACAAGAAGAAGTAGTCCCGGCCTGCTCCGCCGACCGTGGAATCCGGCTATCATTGCTGCCAATTCCACTTCTCCCTGAACATGGACCAGGACAATACCAAGTCAGTAACTGCGGTGCCCTCTGCGACGGTCGTGCTGCTGCGCGAGGGCGAGACGGCCCCCGAGATTCTCATGGTCCGGCGCAGGTCCGGCGATGCCTTCGGCGACAGTTACACGTTTCCCGGCGGCATTGTGGACGACGACGAGTGCGAGGCACAGGCGTATTGCAGCGGCAGGACGGCGGCTCAGGCTGATCGCATACTCGGACTAGACCACGGCGGACTGGATTTCTACAGTGCTGCCGTCCGGGAGCTGTTCGAGGAGATGGGTATTCTCCTCGCGCACGATGCACAAGGCGCCTGGGCTTTTGCGAATGAGGAAGACGCGCAGACTTCGGTCGGGGAATTGCGCGCGCAACTCAATGACGGTGTCGTATCCTGGACCGAAGCCTTGCGACAGCACGATCTTCGTATCGCCTGTGACGCGCTGCACTACTTCAGTTTCTGGGAGACGCCGTTGAGTTTGCCGAAACGCTGGGCAGCGAGATTTTTCCTCGCCACAGCCCCACCCGGTCAGGACGCCCGGCATGATGGCAATGAACTCACGGACAGCCGCTGGATGACCGCGATGGACGTTCTATCCGTCGGCAAAGAGCGTGGCATGACCCTGCCATTTCCGACGCGGACAAATCTCGAGGTCCTGTCCGGCTTCGCCAGCGTCGACGACCTGACACGCTGGGCGGCCAGCCGGGCCGACGCAGGTGTTGACAAGATTCGCCCGGTCATCCTGAAGGACGGTGACAGCAGACGGTTCGTAATCCCGGGTAATCCCGACTACCCACAGGACGGCAACTAATGAAAAGCAAACTCACTGTCTCCGTGGAATTCGGCGAGACCGATCCCGCCGCGATTGTCTTCTATCCGAATTTCTTTCGCTGGTTCGACGCCAGTGCCTGGCGCCTGTTCGTCAAGGCCGGATTGACGCTCGGTGTCATGCAGGAGGAGTTCGGACTGATCGGCGTGCCGATCGCCGAAGCGAATTCCCGATTCATAAAGCCGCTGCGATTCGGCGACTCGGTGGAAATCACGACGTTTGCGACATCCTGGAAGGCGAAGACCTTCAAGCTCGTGCACGAAGTGCGACGAGACGGCGACCTGTGCGCCGAAGGCCTGGAGATTCGCGTCTGTGCGAAGCTTCGTGAGGATGGTTCCGGGGATATTTATGCCGTTCCGATTGCGGAGGAAATCAGGCAGCGGCTGTCCGCCGCAGACTGCTAAGTCCGAGGCGCCCTAAACGACTTTGAGCAGATGCCGGGGCCGCATGCGCAATGGCGGCAGGCCGGCGATTTCGCGCAGTGCGGCGGCGGCGTATTGTTCAGCCATCTTGCCGCGCCATGAGGCGGCGAAATCCGTATTGTCCATCGGCTGTGCAATCTTGTGGGCGGCATGTGCAATTTCGGCGATGGCATCCTCGCTCATTGTATTGCCGACGAGAATCGACGCGATTTCGGCAACAGGCATCGGCGCGGATCCTACCGCACCCAGGTACATCGAGGCACGAGTTACATGATCGTTGTCGTCCATCCACACGGCGGCAGCGACGGACAGCGTGGAAAAATCGATGGAACCGCGGCGCCGCAACTTCCAGAACGCGGAGCGGCAATGCTCATTGTCGCTGCGGCCGGGGATCAGCACTTCGGTCAGTATCTCGCCCGCCTGCATGGTGAGATAGTCGATGCCGTCATCGACGTACATTTCATGCAGCGGCAGTTCCCTCTCTCCCGATGCCGAGACCAGCCGGACGCTCGCATCGAGGGCGCAAAGTATCGGTGCCGCATCGCTCGCCGAATGCGCCCAGCATCGCGGCGACTTGGTTGCAACCCAGCAGATCTCGCCCTTTTCCTTGAGGCAGTAGTCGATCGACCGGCGCCATTCCTCGGTCTGGTTGTAGTAGTTGCAACGCGTGTCCACGCACAGATTGCCACCGATGGTTGCCATGTTGCGCAGCGGCGGCGAAGAGATCGAAGCCACGGCCGTGGCGAACGCCGGAAAACGCTCGCGCAGTTTGTCGTCGCGAATTATGTTGGCAAGCTTTGCCGTGGCGCCGAGACGGATGTCGTCACCGGTCGAGTCGATCGAGTCGAGACCCGGAATCGACATCAGGCTGACGACGGTATCCGCGCGCTGGTGGCGCCGCTTCATATTGGGCCACAGGTCGGTGCCGCCGGCGACCAGGCGTGTCTCGCGATTGGCGAGCGCCTTGGCCGCGTCCTTCACCGTGGTGGGCGATATGATCCTAG
>DAOWGY010000339.1 GCA_030641695.1 Gammaproteobacteria bacterium | reverse complement strand
TGATACGCATCGCCGTTCTGCCCTGCCATACCGTGCCGCCGCACCAGCAGGTGCCGTCACGTTGTATGTCGTCAATAATGCGCAATGTAGTCTCGGCATCGCCGAAGGATACGAGAACCTGGTTAAGAACGACGTCGTTGAGGACCTCGTAACCAGCCGCGCTCAATCCGTCGGCAAATCGTCGCGCATGGCTGCAGCAACGGAGCACCAGCTCCTCGACGCCGCTGCGACCGAGCACCCGAAGCGCGGCCCATACGTCCACTCCGCGCGCACGTCGCGACAACTCGGGCGTATAGTCCGAGGGGTTTCGATGTTCGGTATCGGTGATCAGGTAATCTGCCGTGATTGCCATCGCAGCCTTGAGCGCTGCGGCATCGCGGCTGAAGGCAATGCCACTGTCGTACGGCACGTTGAGCCATTTGTGCGCGTCGGTCGCCCAGGAGTCGGCATCCCCGACACCTTCGACCCGATGCCGCAACGATGGCACCGCCGCTGCCCACAGGCCGAACGCGCCATCAACATGCACCCAGGCACCCGCCGGCCTAACGGCACGGCAGATCTCGCCAATCGGATCGAATACACCCGTATTGATGTTGCCGGCCTGTGTACAGACGATCGTCGGCGAAAACCCTGTTGCGTGCCGCTGCCAGCGCCGTGAATTTCGCAACGGTCGCCCCGGTTACGAAACCCGCTGCACAATTATCGGGAAGACCGAACAGTTCCGACAGCCAACGTAAGGACACGCTCTCGAGCATTGCGACAGCGGGTGTCACCTCCCTCATTACCGAATTCTGGTCCCAGGCCGTCGTGAGCCAGTTCGTTGCCACGGTGACTGGCATGGAACCACCGATGACGAATCCGAAAAAGCGCGGTCCGGTTGTCGCGATGGACGCAGGCGAGCCGATATCGTCCAGCATCGCGAGCGTATCGGCGTCAGCGCGGCCCACCTCCGGCAACGCCTCGTCGAACGCGTCCACAGCGGCGACAGCCTCTGGTGATGGAGCAACCTGACGCTCCGCAATTTCCCGGCGATAGCGAATGCTCCGCTCTGCAGCATTCTGCATGATGTCTTTTCCAGCCATTACATGTTCTCTGCCGTGCGCAGGACCGGATCGCGCCGCACAAACAGCAACGCCAGACAAACAAACACCAGAATCGGCATCGGAATCAGCATCAGGCGAATCCAGCCGAAGTAATGCATGACGGAGCCGGCGAGCAAAGACGCTGTTGCCGCCGTGCCGAATACAAGAAACTCATTGACTGCCTGCGCACGAAACCGTTCCGCCATCGAGTACGTATAAGTCAACATTGTCGTCCCACCGACATAGAGGAAATTCCAGCCTACACCCAGTGACACAAGCGCCCACCAGTAGTGAAGCACGGTCTGCCCTTGCATACCGACAATCGACGTCACCAGCAGGATTAGTGCACCGATGAACATCATTCTTGCGACACCGAGTCGCTCGATCAGGAATCCGGATATGAGCGATGGCAGATACATGCCGAGTACATGGCCACGAATCACGCTCGCGGTCTGCTGCAGCGAATAGCCGTCGTTAATATGCATGCTGAGCGGCGTCGCGGTCATGATCAGGGTCATCAGCCCGAAACCAGCCGTAGCGCCCAGAACCGCGACGAGGAAAACGCGTTGCATGACGATTTCGCCAAGAGGGCGATCACTTTGCGGATTGGCAAAATCGTGCGGCGCCTCGACACCTTTGAGGCGCAGGAAAATAAACGCTTGCAGGAAATACAGCACGGCCACTGCGTACATTGTGCCTGCGTAGGGCACGTCAGCAACCCAGTTCTGCCCGCGAACAGCCAGTTCC
Source organism: Gammaproteobacteria bacterium (assembly GCA_030641695.1). Classification (GTDB taxonomy): domain Bacteria; phylum Pseudomonadota; class Gammaproteobacteria; order Steroidobacterales; family Woeseiaceae; genus UBA1847. The sequence continues at coordinate 2,513 of DAOWGY010000339.1, read as the reverse complement.
GGTCCGATGAACGCACCTCCAATAGCGCCGAGCAAAACGAAAGAAATGGCCCGCGCCGTATATCGCACCGGGACGCTTTCTGCCGCCGCATAGCGATATTGTTGCGTGAACGCCATGTTGATGCCGAACATTGCCGCCGCAACGACGAACAGCGAAAAGCTGGCGGCCGACAAAGCCTGTGCCGCAAGAAGCGCCGCAACAACCGCGGATAGCGATGCCGCTGCAAACCCTTTACCACGACCGATCGCGCGCATCAGCGCGGTCGCCGGCACTGTCGTAGCAGCCATGGCAACGACCATCATCGACACCGGTAGCGTTGACCAAGCCGGGTTGTCAGTCAATGTCGCGCCGATGATGCCGCCCAGCGTGACCATTACTATCGATCCCGTCGCCGAAATCAGCTGACAGACGACAAGTAGGATCAGGTTGGCTTTTTGCACTCGGGCTATCGTGATGAATCGTGAAGGCCGCATTCTCACATATCCGCTGGCCGACTTTGTGCATTTTCACAAGCACGTATAATGCTTGCGACGTGATCTACGACCTGCACTCGCACACCACCGCATCGGACGGCTCCCTGGATCCTGATTCGCTCGTTTCATATGCGGCGGAATGTGGGGTCGACGTCCTTGCCATCACAGACCACGACACGCTCGATGCCTTCGACCAAATCGACGGTTCAGCGCCCGGAATTCAATTGATCACCGGCGTCGAACTCTCGACCACGTGGAATCGAATCGGTATCCACGTAGTGGGGCTCGACGTCGATCCTCACAATCGCATGCTCCGCAACGGCGTCAATCAACAAAAAGCCGGCCGCATCGAGCGAGCGCGGATTATTGCGGGACGACTTCGAAAGCTGGGCGTCCCGGACCCGCTTGACGACGTACTCGAGATCGCCGGTGGGGCTTGTGTCGGCCGGCCACACTTCGCCGAACATCTCGTCGCCACCGGAGTCTGTCGTGATACGAAGACCGCTTTCCGCAAATACCTGGGTGCGGGCAAAGCCGGTGATGTCCGTGAGGGGTGGGCAACGCTCAAAGAGGTTGTGCAGTGGATTAGCTCGGCCGGAGGAACGGCCGTGCTGGCCCACCCGATGAAGTATGGGCTCACCAAGAGCAAGACGCGTGCGCTCGCGATCGATTTCAGGAATGCCGGCGGCCGGGCGATTGAGGTTGTGTGCGGCTCTCAACCGGAGGCCACCACAAACCACCTTGCGCGGCTGGCGACAGAGCTGGGTCTCGCTGCGTCCTGCGGCTCCGATTTTCACGACCCGGGCCTTGCCTGGTCGCGACCAGGCGCTTTCCCGCCACTACCGGCCAGCGTCAGCCCGGTTTGGGAAACATGGCAAACACCCTGCATATAACGGACGAGATTTCGATCCCGTTCGACGAGATCGAATTGACCGCGGTTCGTGCGCAGGGTGCGGGCGGCCAGAACGTCAACAAGGTAGCAACGGCAATCCACCTGCGCTTCGATATCGCGGCCTGTAACGACCTGCCTGATAAACTTCGACAGCGCCTGATGAAGCTCGATGATCGGCGTATATCGTCAGCCGGCGTGGTTGTTATCAAGGCCCAGGAATTTCGGACTCAGGCCAGAAACCGTGACGCGGCTCTCGGGAGACTGCGCGACCTCGTGCTCGGCACACTGACTGAAAAAAAACCGCGGGTAGCGACCCGGCCCGGCAAGAAAACGCTGCGGAAACGAATCGATGACAAGCGCAGGCGCGGCGACCTCAAGCGGTCGCGAGGCAAAATCGACGACCACTAGGCAGGGTCGCAATGCACGCCGGCTTCGATCAAGGTGCAACCACGTTCATACCAGTACTCAGAAATACCCAGTGATTGCATCAGGTCCATGAATTCAGGGTGGCCACGCAGCGGCTTTGTTTCAGGAATAAACAGCAGATCCATCTCAAAGACTTCACCGGGTTTTTCCAGTAAACGTGCCACGCTCATAGCGCCCTCCAGGTCGCCCAACAACATACGGACGATGAACTCACCCTGTTCAGGCATCTGACCTTGCGCTGCGGCCTCGTCCACTATTGCAAGCCCGACTGATGGTGGGGAAGAGCCACTTAGAGCGGCAAAGACAGGTTCAATCCAATCGGGTGATGAGCCGTCCACTTCAAACGCTTTCATGACCAGTGCACCGGCTTCGTCGTAGCGACCCTGGCGAACCAGGATCAGCGAATAGCCCATCAGGTGAGTCGCGCCTGTGGCACCGTACTTTTCGGACCTTGCGTAAAACTCCTCCGCCTTCGCCGTGTCGCCAAGCCACAGGTATACCGCCGCAACGCGGCTATTGAGCACGGCCGAGGTCGGGTCCATCTCGAGTCCGGCGAGCGCCTGCTCGAGCGACGCATCGAGCCTGCCAACCGACGCCAGCATGCGCGAATACCAGTTGAACGCGTTCGGGTCGACAATGTCTGCCGACGTCGCCTCCAGGTATGCCTGCTCCGCCTGCAGCCAGTTCTTCTCCCGGTGATTCACGAAGCCATACACGGCTTT
>DAOWGY010000344.1 GCA_030641695.1 Gammaproteobacteria bacterium | reverse complement strand
GTGATCGCGTCGTAGCGCCTGCCACTCGAGCTTCAACCACGGTGTGAAACGATCCGGCTGCTTCGCCAGCTCGGCGTCGAGATCCTCGGCGCTCACGAACCGAAGCGCAGCGATCTCCTCGCTATTTGCCTGCATGCTGTCCTGCACCCTGCCGAGGTACACATGACACAGCTCATTTTCGGAGCCGAATTCGTCGAACCGCACCTGGTACTGAAACCTGTAAACGAACTCGAGCTCGGCCTCGACATTCAGTTCGTCCTGCAAGCGACGCAGCGTCGCAGTTTCCATCGACTCGCCAAGTCGGGGATGGCTGCAACAGCTGTTTGACCAGTATTCAGGCCACAAACGTTTCGATGACGCGCGTTGCTGCAACAATAATTCGCCACGACTGTTGAAAAGGAACAACGAGAACGCTCTGTGCAAAACTCCGTCGCCATCGTGGCACGCTGCCTTCGACAGGTGCCCCGTTTCCCTGTCGTCTGCGTCGACCAGTATCAGTTCTTCTGCGTCGGACGAAACGACCCGATTTGCGATGCTCACACTGCTTCCATGCCGTTTGTCAAAGTGATCGTCCTGTAGCCCGCAGACGCCAGTGCGGTGCTGACCTCCGCTACTGCTCCCGGACATAGTGCGACGATCGAGCCGCCGCCTCCGGCACCGGTCAGTTTGGCGCCACTTGCGCCGGCATGCCGAGCCAGACTGATCATGTGCTCGAGCTCGGGCGTCGAGACCCCGATTGCATTGAGCAGACCATTACAGATATTCATCAACTCACCGAGCTTCGCGTAATCCGCCCCGCCAAGTGCAGCGGCTCCAGCAATGCTGAGCGCGTCGATCTGCTCGAAAATTGCCGTGTAATGCGCCCGGTTTTGCTCATAGCGCGCCCGCACACCGGCTACCTGCTCATGCGTAATACCGGACCGGCCGCTGCTCGCAATGATCAGCGGAGGTGGTTCAGCGAGTTCGAGTTCCTCGAAATGCAGCTTGTCCGATTTGCGAAACAACATCGGCCGGGCGTACGTCGCGAGTGTGTTGTCTATCCCGGAGGGCGTGCCATGAGCGAGCTTTTCACACTCGAAAGCGACCTCATTGACGCGGGCGTCGTCGAGACCGAGTTCGAGCACGGCATCGAACGCGCGAACGATCGCGACGGCAAATGCCGCCGAGGATCCCAATCCCATCGCACGAGGTAACGCCGATCGCACATGGATCGCGAAGCCATCGCGGTCTATGCCGAGCTCGCGCAATATCAGCTTCACTGCGGCATCGATACCGCTATCGTTGTCGTTATCCGATTGGATGTCCCGCGATAAGCCCCACTCCGGCACAACCAGCGACAGGCCCGTGCCCGTATCGCTGACCGTTGCGGTCACGGCGTTCGGGATCGGTAGCGCCAACGCATGCTTGCCATACACGACTGCGTGCTCGCCCAGCAGGATTACCTTGCCGACAGCCGTGCCTGTCGGCGCGTCGCCTTGCTTTCTTGCCCCCTCGAGACCGGCAGCGACCTCCACCGCCCTCACTTGGCGAATATCGCCTTCGGCGACGAGTTGCTCGACCACCTCGTCGAACAACTCCTCGGGGACGCCGGCCGTGGCTGCTACGCTGCGTGCATGCAGACGCATGTGCCCTTGCTGAATTCCGGTCGTTGCAAGGGCGCGCAGCGCAGCGAAATTCTGTGCGAGGCCGACGACCGCCATCAATTCGGCGAGTTCGGTCGCCCTGCTTACGCCGGTGATCCGGATTCCCAGCGCGGCAGCCGGGTTCGCCGCCAGGGTACCGCCGACTATGCCGACCTTCAGCGGTACACATATCTCGCCAACGAGCTCACCCTCGTCACCGACCATCCAGCGCGACAGCGGCCGATACTGGCCGCCGGTTGCAGCGAACGCATGAGCGCCAGCTTCGATGGCGCGCCAATCGTTCCCGGTAGCCAGGGCGACCGCATCGATACCGTTCATGACACCCTTGTTGTGGGTCGCCGCGCGATGCGGATCGACGGCAGCGATGTCGCTCGTGGTTACGATAGCGTCACGGACCGTCGCGCCGTCAAGGCCGTCCGTCGCCAGCTCGTCTATCCCGTAACGAACTGTCGCCGTGACCAGAGAGCGATCAGTGAGATTCGACAGTATGCGCATCACCGCGTTGCCACCACAGATTTCGACGATCTGCGGCGTCACCGCCTCGCAGATCGTGTTGACGAGATTCGCGCCCATCGCGTCACAGGTATCGACAAGCAGATGTACAGCGAGGGCCGGCTTGCCATCCGGCAACTCGAGTCGTCGAACTTCGATTTCCCGGACCCCGCCACCCCGCTCGACGAGTCGCGGGTGTACGCGATTCGCTGCCGCAATCACGTCTGGGCCGGCATTCTCGATTCGGCGGGCCGCCACATCAGCGTCGTCGAAATCAGTGAGGTGAATCTGACCCGCCAGCAGTGATTCCACACAGCTCGCACGGAACCCGCCGTGACCACGCGCAAGCGCGGCAGCGAAACTCAATCCAGCGACGATCGAGGGTTCCTCGACAACCATCGGTACCAGGCGATCCGTACCGTTGACAATGATATTCGGCGCGATGGCGAACGGCAGCCCGAATACGCCGACGACGTTTTCGATGATTTTGTCCGCGGCGGACGACAAAAGCACATGCCGCCCCTGTCGCAAAGCAGTCGCATCGGGCGTCGACAGCCAGCCGAGCCGCTCCAGTTCGTCGATGCGTTGCCCGACATCGAGGCGGTAGAGTCCGGAAATTCGCGATTCGGTCACTATTGTTCTTCTTCGATCAACACAGCACCTTCGGGATCCGGGCCCATGCGCAATCGTCTGAACCCGGAGTCCGTGGCGAAGTCCTCAAATGATGCCAGCGAATTCGCTGCCGCTGCCAGTGCAATGCCGATATCACCACCTCCTGCCCCGCAGGGCTTGTACACAACCCCGTGCGAAGCGGCTGCACCGGCAAGCGCCGCATGGCCCGCATCGAATATGCCCAGTCCGTGTGCGATGTCGAAATCGTGCAATGCTTCATTGTAACGACCAAGCTCTTCTATGATCGCGCTAACCGCACCGTCATGAAAAGCGGCAGCGAAGCGCTCCGAGGCCTCCCCGAGACTGCGTCGAGCAGACGTTCCGGGTTGCGTCCGCAAGCGCTCGAGTTTGCTGCGCGTATCCGCCGCAACGCCGCTCCAGAACACCGCGTAGTGTAAGTCGGCGGGCCACACGACGCCGCGAATCGTGGCATTGGCGATGCGATATTCGACGACGCCGCCGGCAAGGCTGCAGGCGACATCGACACCGCTTCCGGTACCGCCCTGAAAGTCACGGTGTGCCCGGCGCGCGAGGTTCGCATTGTCGCAACCGCTAAGCGCCGAAAGTGCCGTCGCCAGCGCGACCGTCAATGCCGCGCTCGAACCGATGCCGATCTTCGTACCGCTCTCAGCGTCGCGAAAAGCCCTTGTATCGAGCGTCGTAGCCAGTGGGGCGCTTGAAGATATGCCCGCTGCAGACCATACCTGCCCGAACAATTCAAAGTCCTCGCCGCCGTCGAGCCATGACAGCTTCCCGGAGTCGCTTGTAAACGAAGCGCAAGAATCGGAAAAACCGGGCGCCGACACGACATGATGCGCGCCTTCGTGCGCGACAATCGTCACGATCGCGCGACGGTCAACAGCGATACAGATAGCCGGAGCGCCGTCGAGGACCGCGTATTCTCCGGACAATACCAGCTTGCCGGGCGCGCTCGCGACGATTCGGATCATTCGCTCGCCACCAGCTCCGCGCCTGTGCCGATACCGCTCACGAGCACTTGTTCCACGCCGGCGACTTGCGACAGTACATCGACGACGCGAGCTTCATCGTCGGGCAGGCACACAGCCTTGACCTGCGGACCCGCATCGATCGTGAAAAATACGCCAACACCGCTCTCGTGCAGTTCACGAACGGCCTGCATGCAGGCAACCGTGGCCGAATTCCAGTACACGACAGGTGGGCGCGATGCCCACATGACGGAATGCATCTTCAGGCAATTATGCTCGGCGATACTCGCGAGCTTGCCGAAGTCCCGCACCGCGATCGCATCCCTGGCGGTCGCGAGATCCATGGGCTGCTCCTCGATCCAGCGGGCATAGAACGGCGATGATTTGCGACTGATCTCCATTGCCTCGCCTGAACTGACGGGCTTCGCCTCCGTTGCCGTAACTGCCGCGACGACACGAAGCGGCCACGCGTCGCCATCAAGAATGCTGTCCACGAGGATGGCCTCGTTTTCGTTTTGCAATTCGACGAAGCCACCATAGAGAGATCTCGCGGCGGATCCGGATGCGCGCCCTGCGAGACAGGCAAGTTCCGCCGTGCTGCGTTCATGCCCGGCGGCCGCGGACGCCGCGACGACAAGCGCGGCGAACGACGATGCGGAAGACGCGAGGCCGGCCGCAATTGGAAAATTACTGCTGCTCGTTACACGCGCCCGACTGCGATTTTCACCAAGCACATCGTCGAGGCAGCGCACCACCCGAGGCAGCAGCGCGGGGCTGTCGTCACCGTTGACCGTCAGCGTATCGTGTCCGGACTCGCTATCGAACTCGACGCACATTTCAGTGTAGAGATCGAGAAGCGTAATCGAAATCGAACCCACCGCAGGCAGATTACGATTGCTGTCACGCTTCCCCCAATACTTGATCAGCGCGATGTTGGGCTGGGCCCGGGCAGTTACTCCCATGATTCTGGAATCCGACACGATCGATTCAGAAAGGACGTGAATTATAGCCCAGTAGCGGCGGCGCCTCGCGGCCTGAAAACGTGTACGCTACAGGGCCGACACGCCCAGTGAGTACCGGTGTCAGAAGAATTCGAACAACGTATCTCCTATTACTCGGATCGCATCGCAGCCAAACTCGATAGCGTGCTGCCGGGACCCGAAGTGGAGCCCTGCCGCTTGCATGAAGCCATGCGCTACTCCGTGTTCAACGGCGGCAAACGCGTGCGACCACTGCTCGTCTATGCGGCCGGCGAATGTCTGCAGGTGCCAGAGTCACGACTCGACTCACCGGCCGCCGCGATCGAACTCATCCATGCCTTCTCGCTGGTTCATGACGACCTGCCATCGATGGATGACGATGATCTGCGTCGTGGCTTGCCGACCGTGCATCGGCAATTCGACGAGGCAACTGCGATCCTGGCTGCGGACGCACTGCAACCGCTGGCATTTTCAGCGCTCACGGAGATCGACGACATTTCGAGCGATACCCACGTTCAGCTCGTGCAACTGCTTGCAAACGCCTGCGGCTCGATCGGCATGACCGGCGGGCAATCAATTGATCTTCAGGCCGAAGGTCGCACGCTCGGGGCGGAGGAACTCGAACACATGTACGCACTCAAGACCGGCGCTCTCATTCACGCGTCTGTCATGTCGGCGTGCCTGCTGGCTGAGGCGGTCCCTCCCGACCGCGCCGCAGCGCTTGACGGGTTCAGTCGTGCGCTTGGCGTCGCCTTTCAGATTCGCGACGATATTCTGGACGTAGAGGGCCAGACCGAGGTCATTGGCAAGTCTGCGGGTTCCGACGTGCGTTTGAACAAGGCGACCTACCCTGGATTACTGGGCGTCGACGAATCTCGCAAACGCTGCGACGAGTTGCTGACAGACGGACTGCAATTCCTCGACGTGCTCGGCACAGCCGAACCACTCACGTGGCTGGCACGTTTCATTGTGGATCGGGGCAAGTGAACCAATGGCTGCGCGTTCAATATTGCATGTGGACATGGATGCGTTTTACGCATCGGTCGAGCAACGCGACAATCCCGAACTCCGCGGCAAACCTGTCGTCGTAGGTGGCGGCATGAACCGCGGCGTGGTCGCGGCGGCGAGTTACGAATCGCGCGTTTTCGGTATTCGCTCCGCGATGCCTATGGTCGAAGCACGGCGACGCTGCCCGAATCTTTGCCGCGTCGCGCCGCGCATGTCGCATTACCAGAATGTGTCCCGGCAGATCTTCGCTGTGTTCAGGGAATTCACGCCACTGGTCGAAGGCTTGTCGCTTGATGAGGCCTTCCTCGACGTGACCTCGAGCCTCAGGTTATTCGGCCCCGGTCGCGATATCGCACAGTCAATCAAGACGCGTATTCACGAGCAAACCGAATTGACGGCATCTGTCGGCGTGGCCGATAACAAGCTGGTCGCCAAAATCGCCTCCGATCTCGACAAGCCGGATGGCCTGGTCGTCATTTCGTCGGACGACGTTCAGGCGCGACTCGATCCCCTGCCTGTAGAGGTGATTCCCGGAATCGGCAAGCAAACGCTGGCTCGACTGCAGCGAATCGATATACGCACGATCGCCGACTTGCGTCAGGCACCGAATCACGACCTCGAACCAATTTTCGGCCGATTTACTCAAAAAACGCGCGACCGTGCCGGAGGCATCGACGATCGTCCGGTCGTGCCTGCGCGCGCCGAAAAATCGATCAGTGCCGAGGAGACCTACGACAAGGACCTGTCGGATCGGCACGACATGGAACGGCAATTGCTCAGACTGACCGAACGCACCTCGAGTCGTTTACGCAAAGCCAGGGTCGCAGCAGGTACGGTACAGGTAAAGATCCGGCAAGCAGATTTCCAGACATTCACGCGCCAGAAGCGTCTGCGGCCGCCCGGCAACGGCACTGACGAGATTTTCGAGCTCGCACGCGAATTACTCCGGGCCTGGCTCACAGACAATCCGGACGCGCGCATTCGCTTGCTCGGCGTGGGTGGCAACAACCTGGCGCCCGCCGGGCAGGGCGATCTGTTCGCCGGGCAGGAATCCGCACCGGGAACAGACGTCGATCGTGCCGTCGACGAGATTCGCGACCGCTTTGGCGGTGCCTCCGTGAGCCGGGCAAGAACCTTGGAGCGACCGTGAATAAGGTAGAATCGAGGGCCGACCTCGGCAGTGCCGACGGATAAAAACAATGTACGCGAGTTTCTTCGGACTCAACGACAAGCCATTTGCGATAACGCCCGATCCGCGTTATCTGTTCTTGAGCGAGCGTCACGGCGAGGCGCTTGCGCATCTCGTTTACGGCGTTAACGAAAGCGGCGGCTTCATGCAGCTGACGGGCGAAGTCGGAACCGGCAAGACGACACTCGTGCGAACGCTGCTGCAGAACAAGCTTCCGGACAACGCCGACGTTGCCGTCGTGCTCAACCCGCGTCTGTCAACGCTCGAATTCCTCGAAACGATTTGTGAAGAACTCGGCATACTGCAGCCCGAGTACAAAGGCAGCATCAAGGCGCTTGTCGATGCACTCAACCAACAATTGCTCTGGGCATATGGCGAGGGCCGTCGGGTTATCCTCGTTGT
>DAOWGY010000172.1 GCA_030641695.1 Gammaproteobacteria bacterium | reverse complement strand
GTCGAGGTCATCATCTTCTCCTACGCCGAGAACGTCTCGGTCGGTACCGAGCTCTTCGAGCCGGACGAGCCACCCGAGAAGTTCGTCCCGTCGGCCATGGAGGGAGAATTCGTCTTCGAGGACCAGCTATCCGAAGCAGCGCCCGCAGAAGCCGACATCGAACCCGAGGAGCAACCCCAGGATCCGGAATTCATCCTGCATATCGAGGACGAATTCACGATGGCCGACATCGCGAGCCGACTCGAGCAACTCGACGTGTATGAGCCGATCATGCATTTCGCCTGGACGCAGGCAACCTACCCGCAGGAAGAGACGATCGCGATCGAATTGCCGGCGCTCGGCGAGCCGCCCGAGGGACTGACAGGCAGCTTCACGTTGTACCTGAGCCGCTACCTGCACCTCGTCGTGGACCTGACACTCAACGATCCCGAATCTCCGCTGGATCCGGTCGCCATCGAGGAACCTGCGTTCTCATACGGTGACGATCGCATCGGCTTCGGTTACGAGGACCGGGAAATGCAGCCGATTCGCTTCCGTATCCAGGAGAACCGCATATTCAAGAATGGCGACCTGCGCTACTTCGACCACCCGAAATTCGGCGTCCTGGCCAAAATCACGCGGGTCGAGGAAGAACAACCTGACGAAGTCGAGCCGGAGATGCTCGGTGATGACCCTCAGGAATTACTCGGCAGCATTTCGCAGTAATTCGTCCAGAAACTGCATTGCGCCTCGAGTATCCTCAGCGGCGTCCGCGACAGCTACGTGAAACGACACGGTTACAAAGCGGCCGGCGCCCGAGCGCGGGTGGTGCAGGCCGAGTTCCCGAACTGCCGTGGATATGCGCGTCGCAAATTCACGCACGCTTTGCTCGCTGGACGCATGCGACAGGACAACGAGTTTGTCGCCCTCCAGCCTCGCGGCGACATCGCTCGCGCGCCTGAGGCAACGCCGAATGGCCTGCCCAACGCGGCGCAGGCAGGAATCCGATGCGTGCCGGCCGAACACGTCGAAATAAGCTTCGAAGTCGTCGAGCGTAAATATGACGATCGCCAACATACTTTTTTCGCGCGCTGCTACGGCCCAGTCGTGGTCCAGAACTTCACGAAATGAGCGCTCATTCAGGAGTCCGGTAACGGGATCGTCGCGGGTCAGATCGCGTATGCGTCGCTTTGCCTTGAGCAGCGCGTGCTGCACCTCCGCGCTGGCGTCCGCAATCGTGCCGGAACCGCCACGCCAGAACGCGGCGCAGAACCTGGCGTCTTTATCCTCCGGCAGTGACAGGGGCTTCAGCGCCAGCAGGAACTCGCGGCCTCCCTGTTCGACCGCAAAACTGGTTTCCTGCTTCGACCGCACAGCCTCGCTGATTTCGAGCGCGAGCTCGCGCCCCACCATGTGTTCGATGACATCCGCGAACGGCTTGCCAAGGGACTCACCGCCGCCAATCGCCTCGAATGCGCGATTGCAGAGCGCAACGGGCCATTCCGAGTGGTCGACCCTTACGACGATCACGGGTTCCGCCGACTCGGCGATCACCTGTTCGAGAATTCTCCGATTGACTGACTTCATGGCTCAGGCGTCAAGTTCCAGTTGCGGGCGCTCCGTCCACTTCGTTAACTCGGAGTTTGCCTGATGCCACTCGTCGCTGCCGAGGAGTGATTCACGTAATACGTGTCCCGTGCCGTGAAGTCTGGCGAGTCGCACCAGGGACAGCGGGTTCGAGTAGTCTCGCAGCGCCTTCACCGTGCCGAGCGCGGCATCACGGTCGTTGCAAACGAGAATCATGTCGCAACCGGCTTCGAGCGCCCGCCGCGCCCGCTCCGGCATTGGGCCATACTCACGCGTCGCCTTCATACTGAGGTCATCGCTGAGTACCGCGCCGTCGAAGCCCAATCTCGAGCGCAGCTCGCGCTGAATCCAGAACGGTGCGAACCCGGCCGGCAACGTGTCCATTTGCTGATACACGATGTGCGCCATCATAACGCCTGCTATGAGTCCGTTGCCTATCAGCTTGTCGTAGGGGCGCATGTCGTCGAGCACATCGCCGTAGTCGCGGCGGTCGACGGGCAGCTTCTGGTGCGAATCGGCCACTACGGCACCGTGCCCCGGGAAGTGCTTGGCTACGGCGGCCATGCCCGCACTGCGCAAACCACGCGAAAACTCTGCCGTCAGTTCAGCGACAACCTCGGCTTTGGCGTGAAACGAGCGGTCACCGATGATATCGCTGACGCCCCAGTCGAGATCGACGCAGGGTGCGAAACACAGGTCGACGCCAATCGCGCGCAGCTCGGAGGCGATCAGCCAGCCTGCCTGCCGCGTCAGCGCAAGCGCCTTGTCCGGATCGCTGTCGTACTCACGACCCAGCACGCGCATTGGCGGGATGGCCGTAAAACCCTCACGAAAACGCTGTATCCGACCGCCTTCGTGATCGACAGCGACAATGGGCGGCGGACTCCGCAGTGCACGCACCTCGGCAACCAGGTCGGTCACCTGCTGTGGCGACTCGTAATTACGGCTGAACAGAATCAGGCCGCCAACCGCCGGCTCGAGCAACAGATCACGATCAGCCGGCGTGAGGCTGAGGCCGTCGATATCGAGCATCACGGGTCCTAGTGACATGCCATCTCCCCCGAACCGGGCCGTGTGGCCTCGATTAGGTTAGAGCGCCACGGTCCCTTTGTGCAACAAAGTGCGATTGATTCGAGAATAGTATCTTAACTTATTAATAATTAACTATTTACTAAACACCGCAATCGACTCTACATGGGCCGTGTGCGGGAACATGTCGATGATCCCGGCCGCCTCCAGCCGGTAACCCGCGTCATTGACCAGCGCCCCGGCGTCGCGCGCCAACGTGCCCGGGTGACAGGAGACGTACACAATACGTTGTGGCCCGATCTTGTCGATATGCTGCACGATCTCGGCCGCGCCACTGCGCGCCGGATCCAGCAACAGTCGATCCCAGGATTCTCGCAGCCAGCTTTCAGTACCGTCGATTGCAGCAAGATCAGCGCAGCGAAACTCCGCGTGTGCGAGGCGGTTGGCGGTTGCATTCGCAGCCGCCCGCCGCACCAGGTTCTTGTCACCCTCGATGCCGAGCACGGCGACAGCGTGGCGCGCGAGCGGCAACGAGAAATTGCCAATACCGCAATACAGGTCGAGCACGCGATCCTGCGCCTCCGGGGCCAGAAGTTCGATGGCGGCAGCGACCAGGCGTCGGTTGATGTCGCTGTTGACCTGGACGAAATCGACGGGCTCGAACTCGATACGCACATCAAAATCGGGCAGCGTGTAATTGAGCGGCTCCGGCGCCTCGGATGGATGCAATAGCTCGATCGAATCCAGCCCGCCGGGTTGAAGATACACGCGCACATCGTGTTGATCGGCAAACTGCCGAAACGCGTTGCGGTCTTCGTCGTTCGGCGCGTCGAGTACGCGAAACACCAGCGCAACCGCATTTTCTGCAATCGCGACCTCGATCTGCGGCAGGCGTGCCCTGATTGAAAGCTTGCCGATCAACTCACTCAGCACATCGATCAGCCCGTCGATGGGTTGGGCAAGTACTTCGCAGCGATGCATGTCAGTGATAAATGGCGCATGACGCTCGCGAAAGCCGACGAGCACCCGGCCCTTGGCCGCAACATCCTTCACGCCAAGGCGCGCACGTCGCCGATAATTCCAGTCCGGGCCGGTCAGCGCATCCAGCCAGCGCCCGGGTTCCACGTTACCAATACGCGCGAGGTTGTCACGCAGTGTTTGAAACTTGATGGCCCGCTGTTGCTCGACGCTGACGTGTTGCAGGGCACAGCCACCGCAGCGACCGAACGCCTCGCAGCGCGCCTCGATGCGATCCGGTGACGCCTCGATGATTTCGAGCAACTCTGCTTCGTCGAACTTGCGGCGCGACTTGCGGCGCATATAGCGCACCTGCTCACCAGCCAGCGCGCCGGCGACGAACACCTTTTTGCCGCTCGTATCTGCGATTCCACGGCCATCGTGGGTAACCGAGACAATCCTGGCCGTTTCGGGTTCTCGTCGTCGGCGTGCCATGCGCTAGCCCGAAGCTTTCACGAGTTGGTGCGTAAGATCGGTCAAGGATTTGGTCGGCTGAGGGATTTTCCGAGGGAGCGGAATATCGGTGATTATTTCCGAGTAAGGAAAATCCCTCAGGCGATCAAAGACTAAGCGAGAGCGCATCATACTCGTGAATTATTCGGGCTCTTGCCAGGCGCCGAGAAACTCGTCGAGATGAGGTTGGCCCATCGTGCCGAGCGTCTCGCGAACCAATGCGAATTCGCGCTCGAGGCCGGCGGCGTCGAGATTGCCACGCAGGTACTCGAACTGCAGGTAGATCAGCCAGGTATTGAGCACATCGGTTTCGCAATAATTGCGAATCTCGCGAATGCCGCCACCCAGCCAGCAGTCCCAGACTTTGTCACCACTCATGCCCAGCTTACCGGGGAAACCCAGCAGTACGGCTGCCTGATCCAGACTCGCGCGCGCACGAACCTGGTAGGCCGCGAGCACGTCCATCAGGTCGACGTGGCGCCAGTGGAAACGGCCAAGGTAATTGTTCCACTTGTATTCCCGATCGTTGTCGCCGGTTTCCCAGTAACGCGGCGCCTGAATACCGTGCTTCAGCGCACGATAGTGCAATACAGGCAGGTCGAAGCCGCTGCCGTTCCATGACACGAGGTCCGGCGCATAGCGTTCGATACCGTCAAAAAAGCGCCGCACGATCTCTTGCTCGCCGGAATCCTCGTCGCCGAGACTCCAGATCCTGAAACTGTCCCCCGTGCGCAATGCCACCGAGATCGCAACAACGCGGTGCTGGTGCAGCGGCAGAAAGTCGCTGCCGGTCTTTTGTTGGTGCTTGAACGTCATCGCCGTCGCAACGTCTTCGTCAGACAGGTCCTCGAGGTTCCACATGCGCCGCCCGAACTCGACGTCGGGAATGGTTTCAATATCGAATGAGAAACAATGCATGATCAGGCCCTCTCGACGACGGCAAAAGCGAGCACCAGTCCGCCATCGTCGGTCAGGCTGACGTGACCGTTGCCGATGCCGAGCCGCTTGCAGACGGCCCGCCCTCTCTCGGACCAGATGACGAGCGGCCGGCCCCAGTCATTGTTGGTGATTCCCACGTCACGCAACCAGACGCCGTGGGCAAAGCCTGTGCCCATCGCCTTGACGGTTGCTTCCTTGCCCGCAAAACGCATGGCGAGGAATCGTATCGGCCACTTCGACTTGCGAAACATCTCGAGTTCCTCATCCATGAGCAGCCGCTGGACGAAATGATCGCCGAAGCGCTCGTACGTGGACTGAATGCGTGACAATTCGACGATGTCGGTGCCGACGCCGAAGATCATGATCGACTCACGCCGCTCGCGCCTCCGTCATGAGGCGCTTCATATCGGTCACGGCAAGCACCAGGCCATCGAATACCGCCCGTGAAATGATGGCGTGGCCGATGTTGAGTTCGACGATCTGCGGGATGACAGCAATGGCCCCGACGTTGTTGTAGTGCAAGCCATGGCCGGCATTGATGATCAAGCCGAGACCATGCCCGTATTCCGCCGCATCGACGATACGCTGCAGCTCTGCGCCATGATCGGCCTCGGCGGCATCAGCGTAGGCGCCCGTATGCAGTTCGACGACGGGCGCGCCGGCCGCAACGGCTGCATCCAGCTGCGCCTTGTCCGGGTCGATGAATAGCGACACACGTATGCCCGCGTGCGCCAGACGCGCGCAGGCATCGCTGACGCGATCCAGTTGCCCGGCAACATCGAGCCCACCTTCGGTCGTCAGTTCCTCGCGGTGTTCCGGGACGAGGCAACAATCACTCGGTTTGAGTTGCGCAGCGATTGCCAGCATCTCGTCGGTCACGGCGAGTTCCAGGTTCATATGCGTTCGCATCACCTCGGTGATTGCCGCGAGATCCGCATCCTGGATGTGACGTCGGTCTTCGCGCAAATGCACGGTAATACTGTCGGCGCCGG
This sequence comes from Gammaproteobacteria bacterium, assembly GCA_030641695.1. Taxonomy (GTDB): domain Bacteria; phylum Pseudomonadota; class Gammaproteobacteria; order Steroidobacterales; family Woeseiaceae; genus UBA1847. Next base: position 640 of record DAOWGY010000172.1, on the reverse strand, counting down.
CACGCTCTGCCATAACGGCTGCCTCGACCGGTCGCGGGTACGACGTACCGCGCGCCTGCCTCAGCGTGGCCACGTGATCAATGTTCACGCCGAGATAAATCGGATTCTTGTCTGTCATTCAGGTTTCTTCGCGCTGGTCCCACGCAATTCTAGCGCGATGCAGGTCAAGCAGCACCTTGCGGCTTTTGAGTTCCCTGCCATCGAGATGATAATTGATGACCTCGCGCAACAGGCGGCCGGCGCCTTGCAGCACGTGCGGCTCGTTAAAACGTGCAGCGCCGATGCCACGAATCACGTCGCCGGCAAACACCAGCGGCCCTTCCTGCCTGCTGACACGTACGGGGCCCTGCTCCACACGGTACTCATAGAATTCGGCCGTTTCGATGGGCTGGTGCGTCACTGCTTCATGTTCGAGGTTGAGGGCGTAGCCGAGCAGGCGCAGCAACTCCATTTCGAAGACGCGCAGGTTGGCGGCCAGCTCCGCACTGGCGGCCAGTGCCGCGATCGCTCGGGAATAGGCGTCGAAAATTTCCGGCTGCGGATCGTGGCGGTGCAGGAAATTCAATACCAGTTCGTTGACGTAATACGCCGACAGCAAGGCATCGCCTGCAAGTGACAACGGTGCACCATCGATCTCGGC
>DAOWGY010000174.1 GCA_030641695.1 Gammaproteobacteria bacterium | reverse complement strand
TGCATCTTGTCGAAAACAGGCTTGCCGCCGACATCGGGCGAAAAGCGGCTCTTCTCGCAGTGGATACGTGAATTCCCGAGAGATTAGTCGATCTCGGCCGGCGTCGCACGATAAAACGGAAACAACTGGTCATCCTTTTTCTGGAACTCGAAGTGAACGTCGCTACGATCGGCCATTGCAGTATAAGCGCGTTCGGTCACCAGGGTCTCACTGCCGCGCGCGACGTCTTCTCCGAGCTTGGATGCCCGGTTCATCTCATCACCTTGCGCCAGGTTCGGGCCGATCGCGAGAATCTGGCCATAGCCGACACCCACACAGCACAGCGTCGGATGTTCCGAGGCGAGTGGCGACGCGTTGAACAACTGAATACGCCGATGGATCTCGAATGCCGAATCGATTGCGCTATTCGGTTCATGAAACAGGGCGACGATATCATCGGCGAAACATCGAATCAGATTGGCGCCGAATTCCTGCAGCACCGGTATGGCGACCCTTTGTGCATCCAGGACCCTGAGCAAGCTCTGCAATTCGCCGCGATGCATGGCCGACGACGTAAAACCCGTCATATCCATCGATAAAATAGCGCGGTCCTGGTGGTACTTTTCGATGAACTCCGCCTCGGTCATCGTGCCGCGCTGCAGCTCGAAAAAGTCACGATAGACGTCCTCGCCCCAGCCTTCAAAGCTGGCCAGGGTTTTGACGTCTTCCATTAGCGGGTGCGGGTATGTCATAAGGCGTGTATTCCCAGAGACTTATTCAGCGATAAGATGCACTTGTGGCATTATAGCGACCACATTAATATCGCATGAGGCCTGAATGTTTACTGCAGATCAACTGATTGCCCACGCTGTCGGCGATTACCTGCTGCAAAGCGAGTGGATGGCGCAAGAGAAGACCAGGAACTCGTTTGCCGCATTCGTGCATTGCGCCTTCTACCTGTTGCCATTCCTCTTGATAACGCAAAATCCCTACACGCTCGCCGTCATCGGCGGCACTCATTTCGTCATCGACCGCTGGCACCTGGCTCGCTACGTTGCATGGGTCAAGAACCGACCGTGGCCGGGCAGCGCTCCGTGGTCCGAATGTTCGAAGACCGGATTTCATCCGGACACCCCACAATGGCTCGCCGGCTGGCTGGTCATCATCGTCGACAACATCATGCATGTGCTCATTAACGGCTTTGCGATCGCCTATATCAACTAGACGCATCGTCTAACTTTCCGGGGCGACTTTGGTCACGGACTCGTCGTATTTTTCAGCACGGCGCGCAATTGCGGCGCTGAGGCCACGAAACAGGAATGCGTGTACTGGCAGCAACGCGTACCAGTAGATCAATCCGGCCGGCCCGGCCGGATGCCAGTAGGCGGTCACATTGAGCGTGCGCTGATCGTTCCTGTCCCGGATCACGAATTCGAGTACCCCGGAACCCGGTCCACGCATTTCCATGAGTAGCGTGAGTCGTCGGTCGGGTTCGGCGGCGATGACTCGCCACGCATCGATGACGTCACCCACGCGGACGTCTGTTGGATGACGGCGCTTGCGGCTGAAACTCGGCCCCCCCGCGAACCAGTTGATCAAGCGGCGCAGGAACCAGAGTGATTCGGCATAGTAATAGCCTTCATCGCCACCGAAAGCAGTGACCTGTCGCCACAACGCATTGGCACTCGCCTGCGTCCTAACCTCGCCCCCTGCTCTCTTCGCGTAATAGGCATATTCGGGGTGAAAGTTGCGGCACACGATCGATCCCTCGGCCCAATGCGCGCTGACCGTGTTGCTCTGCTCTGCGTCGAGTGCTGCGTTTACCGATTGTTTGAAATCTTTCAGGTCGAGTGGAACGAGTTTCCGAATCTCCTCGTCATTCGGGATGACATCGTGCGCCAGTCCATCGATCAACGCCCGGGCGATGCTGGTCGGCACCGCGGTCACCAGTTTCAGCCAGTAGGACGACAGCCGCGGCGTTCGCGCCGGGAATTTCAAAACCCGGAAATCATGCTCAGTGAGTTCGCCATACTGACGCATCAGTTGTTCGTACGTCAGAACCTCCGGGCCACCGGCGTCGTAGGTCTTTCCGGCCGCCTCCGGCAAATGCGCGATACCGATGAGATAGTCGAGCAGGTTTTCGAGTGCGATCGGTGATGAGCGCGATTGCACCCAGCGCGGCGTAACCATCACGGGCAGGTAGTTGACCAGGTCTCGAATGATTTCATACGCCGCCGAACCTGGCCCGACGATCAATCCGGCACGAATCTCGGTCACCGGGACCGGCCCTTGCCGCAATACGTCGCCGGTTTCGGCTCTCGACTTCAGATGCCGTGATGTGGGCTTGTCCGGGCTCAGTCCACCGAGATAAACAATACGACCGACGCCTGCCTCTGCCGCCGCTTTCGCGAAGTTACGCGCCGCTTCGATGTCGAGTTCCGCAAAATTACGGCCGGCCGCCATCGAGTGCACGAGGTAGAACGCGATGTCGATATCCCGCAACGCCGGTTGCAGAGAGTCCGGTTGCAGAGCATCGGCGGCGACGAGTTCCGCAGCTTGCCAACCTCGCGCCGCCAGCACGGCACGATGGCGGGCCGCGGCACGCACCTGCCAGCCCGCTTCGAGCAAGCGAGGAGTAAGGTTAGTACCGATGTAACCGCTGGCACCGAACACCAGCGCTTTGACTGAATTCGTCATTATCCGCTGTCCCGGATCTCGAGATAACCACACGGACAGACTTCGATGCACTTACCGCAACCCTCACAGGCATCGAGCGCAAGTGCAAAATAGTGGCCGGGCCGGGATCCTTCAATGCGAGTGAAGCCACCTGCATTGCAATACATGAAGCACTGCTGGCAGTCGAAGCACAGGCCGCAGGACATGCAACGGGCGGACTCCCGGCAGGCTTGTGCATCGCTCATCGTTTGCTCGATCTCGAGTTCCGGATCGCGGAGCCATTCCTCCTGCGGGTGGCGGAGGTTGCATTGCCGTTGCCGGCCGCCGTAAAAATCGATCTTTACGGCGCCAGCGCGCACTGCTTCTCGCATTCGTGCCTCGCGGGGATGCGGTTCGCCGCGCAGTTCGGCATGCGCCGCCTCGGCAGCGAGTCGCCCCTGGGCAATGGCCCGGCTGGCGATACCCGGGCCGCGATCGTCGCCTCCCGCAAAGATGTTGTCGTCGAGTTTTCCGTCCTCTTCGGTACGCAACCACTTGTGCCCGTCACTCATCGGATCCATGCCGTGCCAATTCGGCGCCTGCGACACGGCAACAATGACGGTATCGGCCGGCAGCGTCTGCAATTGTCCCGGAATCGGGACTGGCCGACGGCGGCCTTGTTCGTCGACATCGCCGAGGCGCATTTTCTGAATTTCGATCTGCCGGATGTCGGTCCCTTCACGGATGATGCGGGTCGGTGATACGAGAAACCGGAACTGAACGCCCTCGCTGTGTGCATCCTCCACCTCATGCACCGCGGCAGGCATTTCTTCCGGGCCGCGGCGATACAGCAGCGACACCTCGGCACGCTCTCGCCTGGCACTGCGCGCGGCGTCGATGGCCGTATTGCCACCACCTATCACGACCACGCGCTCACCGATATGTGAGTCGATGCGCTGTTTGCGTTGCCGCAGATAAGTAATACCTGAAATCACGCCCGGACCCTTTTCGCCCGGTATACCGAGATCCCTGGCGCCTTGAGCACCGAGTCCCAGGAACATCAGCGTGTGCCGCTCGCGCAAATCCTTGAAAGGGATATCGCTGCCGACTTCGACGTTTCGTACGATTGAAATACCGAGATCGAGCACGCGCTGAGCCTCGGCATCCAAAACGTCTCTCGGCAGCCGGTAGTCGGGGATCGCATGCCGCAACATGCCTCCGGGCAGATCGTGCTTTTCATACAGGGTGACGCTATAACCCCGACGCACCATTTGATAGGCAAACGACAAGCTCGCCGGCCCGGAACCGATAACGCCGATGGACTCCGGGTATTGCGGTGTGTCCGGCGCGGACAACGGCAATTCGCGGGAGAGCGCCCAATCCCCCAGGAATCGTTCCATCGCGTTAATGGATATCGAACCATCCTTATCGCTGCGCGTGCAAAGATCCTCGCAGGGATGCGGGCAGATGCGGCCCGTCGTTGCCGGCAGTGGATTCAACTCGGTGAGTTTCTGCCAGGCTTTGTCGTACGCCTCATGCAGCGTCAGTCCGATTTTCTCGTGTTGGGCGATGATGCCGAGCCAACCACGAATGTCGCCGCTGTTAGGGCATTGCGCCTGGCAGGGCGGCAGTTTTTCCAGCTGCTGGGCGTGCGTCCAGAACGCCTGCTGCGGAGGCTTCGCTCCGGACGTTCTAGTGCTCGACACGATCGCGCTCCTGTTTCGGCGCATGCTCTTTCCTTGCCGCGCTTCCGGGCAAGTTGCCAGCAATCAGGTTCCACAAGAGACTGCCGACGTAGGCCGGATGCAGGGTGCGCAGAAATACGTCCGTGTATGGAGCGCTGCCACTAAAGAGGTCCCAGAGCACGCCGGACATTCGCCTTTTACCGCCCGCCTGGCTCTGCTCGTTCGCGACCATGTGCAGGATTCCACGGCGCGCAAAGCGGGCCTTCTGCACCAGGCTACCGAATCCGAATACAACCTTGCCCATCTGATTGTCATTGTCGATTTTGCGGCACAGTGGCGCGTAATGCGTCTTGAAATCCTCTGCGCTCACGCCGTGGAATATCGCGGTCTTTGCTGCAGCCTTTGCCGTTCGGTACGCCGAGCCGATACCGTCCTTGAACAGGCGGGTCGTGCCGCTGTCGCCGATCATGACCAGGCGATTAGCATAGACGGGATTGGTCGGTTTGATGTTCATCCGCGGATAGCAATGGCAGGCATGGCTGGGAATCGTTGCGTCCGGGAAACAGTTTTGCACCTCGGGGGAGTTGAAGAACTGCGCCATCAACTCGTCATCGATTTCGTCTCCGAGCAGGCCAAGGGTGACGTAGTCACCCTTGGGTATCAGGGCGGCAAATTCCAGCCTGGGAATGTCCAGCAGGAATACGTGCATGGACGGTCCGAAGGTTTCCCGAATGACATCGCGACCCAGGTGAAATTCGCAAATGAAAGTCCTGGTGCGGCCGGGCCGCTGGAATTCCTGAGTTTCATCTTCGAGGGACTCCATAAGGCGGCTATTGACGCCAGTGGCTATCACGACGAGGTCATAGTTATCGCTGAACTGATCCGCGCAGTGCACCGACATGAGTTCGTCCTCGCGACGCACGTCCGTGACCAGTCGATGGATAACCGTTGCGCCCTTTTGCTGCGCCAGTTCCAACAGGTAGCCGTCGAAGCTGTGCGTATCCAGGGGTTCGGAATCGCGAGGCCCGTTGCCACGGTAAACGGCGGCGATGCGCTTCTCCATCAAGGGCGTGGCGATTTCGACATCACCGACGTCCATGTGCAATGTGTACGACTCGATGCCACGCTGAACGACATCATCGGGCAACATGATGCCCTCGGTCGCGAGGCGCTGAACAAGCGATTCTGAGACGATGCCGCCGCAATGGTTACAGCCAGCCGGGCCACGGTGGCAGAAATGCCGCGGCTCGAACATATCAATGCTGACGTCGAGCGCTACAGCCTCTGCCATATTGAGCAGGAAATAACTGAACATCGAACCCGCGGGTCCCGCGCCGACGACAGCAACTCTGGATCCGTCCTGCAGCACCCGGGGCCGGCCCTCGTGCCGAACACCCGAGGGCTCACTCAGGAGACTCAGGTTCACAGTGTTCCTCGAATGTCGCCAATCGATCGGTCAGGTCCCGGATTCGATGGGACATGGTCTGCACGATGCGGAAGGCCAGGGAGGGATCTTCGTGGATGCCTCCCAGGAAATTCTTTTTGTCGATAGTGAGGACGCGAGCAGGACCAAGGGCGCGAACGGTTGCCGTGCGAGTTGCTTGCTCAAACAGGGCCATCTCGCCGAAGAAGTCGTTGACCCCCATCGTTCGTAGCCTGAGCTCTCTGCCGTCCGACTCAGCTACCGCCTCGACTTCGCCTTTCTGGATGACGAACATACAATTGCCCGCCTCCCCCTGGCGAACGATGATTTCGCCGTCTTTGTAATCCTTGCCCAGACTGGCCATTCTTCGGACCTGTTCTGTCTACCTGGTCAGGTATCTGCCTGGAATACTAGCGGCTCCGAGGCCTGCCCGACATCGGGGTAATTCCCTACAGCAAATAGGTATGACAGCTCTGAGCACACATCTGCCGCGGTCTGCGGCTGTCAGAACATCCGCTTGCGACCCTCCAAATTTCTCGTGAAGTGCCAGGCCAGCAGGCCGATACCCAGCCCGATCAGGACGACCGGTGCCAGTGGAATCGCGACGCTCCAAAGTTCCCAGAATCCGCCAACCACGAACGCAAGACCCACAACCAGCCAGAATCCTTCCACCTTGACGTGATTAAAGTAGCGGATGCCCTGCATCCCGAGCGTCAGAATACCGATACCGAGCAGGCCAACGCCCAGGCTGAACCCCATCAGCCATGCAGAGCCGACCCAGATGAAGAACAGCGCCCAACCAACGACGTCGAACAGGCTGGAGCGATCCTCCTGCTCCATGAAAGCCTTCATCTTGTCGAAGTCCGGCTTGCCGTCCGGTCCGCAACAGTTGTGCATCATTTGCCGCATCATTTCATCTCTCCCCACTTTCCAATTTGGCAGTCACAACACGCGCAAAGCATTGAAATGTCGTGCGAATATTTCCCGACAAGGACCGGCATCGGATACCGCCTCAAATTCGCCGTAGCAATGCGAACCACCCTGTTCGTACGTGCCTTATTCCTGACGCGTGAAGTCGCAGACCAGCATGCCGATACCCAGCCCGATCAGGGCAACTGGTGCCAGCGGAATCGCTACGCTCCAAAGCTCCCAGAATCCGCCAACCACGAACGCGAGACCTGCAACAAGCCAGGATGCTTTCACCTTGACGTGATCAAGGTAGCGGATACCCTGCATCCCGAGCGCCAGAATGCCGATACCGAGCAGGCCAACGCCCAGGCTGAACCCCATCAGCCATGCAAAGCCGAACCAGATGAAGAACAGCGCCCAACCAATGACGTCGAACAGGCTGGAGCGATTCTCCTGCCCCATGAATGCCTTCATCTTGTCGAAGGCCGGCTTGCCGTCCGGTCCGAAACTGACATGCATCATTCGCTTCATCATTTCGCTACTCCTTGCTCCACGACGGTTTCTTGGGGTCGCGAGTGCGCCAAATCAATGAGCGAATATACGTACTGAGGAGCTGTCTCCAGTCAGGCCTAGTCGACGATAATCTGCGGATCCATGGGCTCGTCGCCGGCGAAATTCACACCGTACGCGTAGCCACCCGACGCAGCCTCAATTTGCACCGATATGACACCGCCTGACGAACCGCGCTTCGCGGCGCCCGGAAACGGCGCGTTCGACATGAAGTCGACGAAGAACTCGCGATCGGAGCCGGTCAGCACCCATTGCACCTGGTCACCGTCGCAAACATGGACGTTTTCGGCGGAACCGCCACGGTATTTCAACGCCGCCATGTCGCCTTCACCGGGTGAAACCTGGATCGTGTGATTGCCGCCGTGATCGCACGTGCCCTGGCTCTGTGAATCGGTACTACTCAGCATGAGTGCAGCAGCCGTCAAACCTGCTACCCCAAGTACGTTTAAAATTTTCATGGCTGTCTCCTGATTATTGTTATTAATGCCGTTACGAACTGCTCTTCGCGACGAGTTCTCTGAAACGATCTTCTTCCTTGAGACTGTCGAGCGCCGGGTCAACCGATAACAGCTCGCGCTGATAGTTCAACTCGACGGCGCGCTCCAGTGCAGCAAGCGCCTCGTCCGTGTCCCCCAATTGCGCATGGATCAACGCACTGTTGTAGTGGACGTACATGATGCCCGTTCCCTGGCTACTTGCCCTTGCATCCAGTTCTTTGGCCTTCTCGCTATTGCCGATACGGGAATAGTAGAGAGCGACGTCCGACATCACCATCGTTTCCTCGGCATTCACGCCGAGGTTTTTCTCCCCGAGATCGATGGCACGCTTGTAGGCAACGTCCGCGACTTGCATCTGGTCGCCTTTGAAGTAATAGGCATCCGCCAGGTTGCCCCACACTTTGTAATCATTGGGCGCCATGTTGGCGGCGTTAATGTAACGTTCTATCGCGCGTTCATAGTCGCCCAGGTAAAAGTACATCGTGCCCGTATTCGAATACGCGCTGCGTGTCGGCTTGATCGCCAGAGAATCGTCCCACGCTTTAGCCGCTTGCCTGAAGTCGCCCGCGAGGTAATAGGCTGCACCGAGGTTGTTCAGCGCTTGCGCATCATCGTCCGCCCGGTTGACGAACATCTGGTAGAACTCAGCCGCCTCCTGAAAGCGACCCTGATCGAACAGGAAATTACCCATCGCATTGAAGCTCGCCCAGTAGCTCACATCGGTTTCGATGGCTTGGCGCAGATTCGCTTCAGCTTCATTGTCACGTCCCAGCGCGACATAGGTACCGGCCAGCCCGATGTAGGTTTCTGCCAGGCGGTCGTTATCGTCGAGCGCCTCCTCGAACTCGTGCAGTGCGTTTTCATACTTGCCCGAGGCGAGGTAGAGCTGGCCGAGCACGACCCGTACATCCGCTGACGAGTCGGCGCTCTCGAGTGCGCGTTGACAGGCCGCCTCGGCTGCACCAAAGCGCCCTGCATCGCGTGATAACTTGTACCCCGCGAGGTGCTTCCTGCACATTGCCGCGTGCGCGTTGGCAAACTCGGGATCAATGGCCAGCGCCTCTCGCAACATACCTTCGGCAAGCAACAAAGTCGTTTCATCGGGAGGATTACGCAGGTAATCGATGCCGCGCAGATACGCGTCATAGGCATCAACATTGCTCGTACCGAGATTTTTCAGTCGGCGCTCTGCAGCGACCGGCAACACGACGTGTAACGAACGTGCAACGTGACGAGCAATGTCTTCCTGTATCGCGAAGATGTCAGATAATTCCCGCTCGTAATTGTCGGACCAGAGCTCCCTGCCGTCGCCACCATCGATCAGGCGTGCGGTCACCGACACGCGGTTCTGGTAGCGCCGTACGCTGCCCAGCAATACGGCCTCGGCGCCGAGTCGCTCCGCGATGGACATCGCGTCCATGAGGCTGTCCTTGAACTGGATGCTCGTGCTCAACGCAACAACGCGAAACTCGTTGAGGCGCACGATCAGGCTTTGAATCTCCTCGGTCAGTCCGTCGCTGAAGTACTCGGTATCCGCCGCATCGCCAGTGTTGGTAAAGGGTAAGACTGCGATCGAACGGCGAGGAGGTTCCCACAGGTTCTCCGACAGGTAGTACATCAATCCGGCACTGCCCAGTATCACAACAACGACGATCGAAACGAACGGCAAGAACGCCATGCGCGGCGCCCCTCCTTCCGTTTCCTCATGCCGCACGATGCCGCGCGACGTGATTTCATAGGCCCAGGCGAGAATGGCCGCTATCGGAAACCCACCAATCACAATGACGATCAGTATCGTCATCGAATTGCCGGGTATAGGCAGCCGGTCGAAGGTGACGTCCGCAATCTGCAACAGCAGCCAGGCTGCAACCGAATACGCAACCAGCGTACGCATGACGCTGCGGTTACGTAGTTCCCGGAACAGATTCCTGATGCCGCGATGCATCGCTGGCAGACCCCCCTCGTTAGCACGTTTTCGCCGTTCCCAAGGCGCGGATAAGGGCCGGCGGACGTGATTTTAGGTCATTGATCATGCCCGATATCGCGTTGTTTTTCAGTAGTTTTTGACCAACTTCTCCAGTTCCGTGTGCCACAATGGCGGCGTTCTCCCAACACGAACAACAATCATGAAACGAATGCATAGAATCTACCGGCTGACCACGGTCGCAGTCGTCGCGCTCGCGCTATTGTCGGCCTGCACGCAACCAGATTCCTACGACCTCCTCCTCAGGGGCGGCACGATCTACGACGGCAGTGGCCGTGAGCCCTATGTCGGCGATATCGCAATCAATGATGACACGATCGCGGCACTCGGCGATCTCGGCAACGCCAGGGCGACCAGCGAAATCAACGTCGAGGGCCTCGCCGTGGCGCCCGGCTTTATAAACATGATGTCCTGGGCCAACGAATCGCTGATCGAGGATGGCCGTTCACAAAGCAATATCCGCCAGGGCGTGACCCTGGAGATCATGGGCGAGGGAGAGTCCATGGGCCCGCTCAACGATGCCATGAAAGCAGAAATGGTCTCTTTGCAATCCGATATCCATTACGACATCGAGTGGACGACGCTGGCGGAGTATCTCGAGTTCCTCGAACAACGCGGTATTTCACCCAACGTGGCCTCGTTCATCGGTTCGGCGACGCCACGCCAGTATGTCATCAGCCATGAAGACCGTGCACCGACCCCGGAAGAACTCGAGCAGATGCGTGGCCTTGTACGTGACGCCATGGAAGACGGTGCTTTGGGCGTGGCGTCGTCCTTGATGTATCCGCCCGGTCTTTTTGCAGAGACCGACGAACTGGTTGCCTTGTCCGAGGTGGCCGCCGAGTACGGTGGCATGTACATCTCACATATGCGCGATGAAGGCGCCAACATGATCGAGGCCATCGAGGAGCTACTCACGATTGCGCGCGAAGCTGGCATCCGCGCCGAGATTTATCACTTCAAATCATCGGGGAAACCGAACTGGCCGATATTCGACGAAGCCGTTGAACTCGTCGAGGCCGCCCGGGCGGAAGGCTTGCAGATCACGGCCGATGTCTACACCTATCCGGCAGGGGCGACCGGGCTCAACGTCACCGTGCCGCCCTGGGTGCAGGAAGGCGGCTTCGAAGCGTCTATCGAACGTATGAAAGATCCGGCGACGCGCGAACAAATTATCCTGCAAATGAACGAGGACTCCGACGAGTGGGAGAACATGTTCCTGATGGCCGGCACGCCCGAAAATATCCTGCTCGTCAACTTCAAGAACGAGGCGTTGAAGCCGCTGACAGGCAAGACCCTGGCAGAAGTTGCCGAGATGCGTGGCACCAGCCCCGAGGAAACGGTCATGGACCTGATCATCGAGGACGGCAGCCGCGTCGGCACTGTCTATTTCACACAGTCCGAAGACGTCGTGCGCACGGCCGTCGGCCTGCCATGGGTCAGCTTCAACTCCGATGCGGCATCACTCGCCACCGAAGGCGTGTTCCTGAAAAGCAATCCGCATCCACGTGCTTACGGCAGTTTTGCCCGCGTTTTGGCGAAGTACGTTCGCGACGAGCAAGTCATTTCACTCGCAGAGGCCATCCGCAAACTGGCGGCGCTGCCCGCACAGAATCTCAGGATCGAACGTCGCGGCGAACTGAAAGAAGGCAACTACGCCGATGTGGTCATCTTCGACCCGGACAAGATTCAGGACCACGCAACGTTTGTTGAACCGCACCAGTACGCCACCGGCGTGGTGCACGTGTTCGTCAATGGTGAGCAGGTACTCAAAGATGGCGAACACACGGGTGCGACGCCGGGACGTGTGGTGCGCGGACCCGGCTGGAATGCGGCAAATTAGAGGGGGCCGGATCCTGTTATTACCGCCCTGGTTCGGCATCGACCTCTTCCCAGGAGCCGGTCGACTTCAGGCTTCGTGAGTAGTCCTCAAAGCTCCAGCGGATAGGCAACGCCTGCTCGACCAGCACTCCTTCATCCATCGTGAGTTTCATGAGGCGTTGGGAGCCCTTGAACGCACGCGATTCCTCGCTGTCCCAGACAATCTCCGCCGCGCATGTGAGATACAGCAGATCGCCACGCTCAAAATCGATGAAAAGGACCCCCGCCCGGGGATTGGCCGCGATGTTTCCGAGCGTATTAAAGAAGTTGTTGCCACGGAAATCCGGGAACGTCAGCGTGCGCTCGTCTTCAATGCGGACGAATCCCGGCTTGCCGCCTCGATGCGATACGTCCGCCCCGTGGCTTTCGTCACCCGAATTGTCGGAAAAATGGGTCGCGATGAAGAAATGATCCGCATTTGCAATTATTTGCCTGGCACGCTCGTCAAGGCGTTCGGCTGGCAGCGTTGCTCGTGGCTCGCCGATCGATGCGATGCCCGGCAGCAATTCGTAGCTGCGTGACTGGATATACTGCGGGCAGTTGCCGAACGCGTGTTCAACACTGATCGTGATCGATTCGTCGTCGATTTTCCGGATCTTACCGTTCACACGGACCCGAATTCGATTGTGGTATTCGATACCAAGCAGGCCGACATCAGCACCTTCCGACAAAATTTTCTGCAACGGGTCGCCGTCAATCAGTCGTGTTTCAATCCGTAGCGTCTGCGCATCGGGCGCACTGATAAATCCGCCTTGTCCAACCAGGATGCTCGCCCAGGGGCGCCTCTCGGCGTCGATCGCACCGATCAGTACGAAGGGCAGCTGCGAAAGAAACGCTTTGTGATCCCCGGGCAGGCGATCGCGAATCATCCGCCGGCCAAGGCGCTCCGAGAATTCGCGCGAGCCAACGTGTTCCTGGACCTCGCGTTCGCCACGGTGAAACAGCGTCATTGTCGTTTGATCGTTCATGATGGAGCCCACGGTACTTGGGCAATGCATTGATAGTAAGATGGATTTCGGTTCAATGATTTTTTCCGAGTGGCAACAATGGCGGATCAAAGCGGTCTCCGGGAATTCGTAGCTGTTGTCGAGCACGGCAGTTTCACGGCTGCGGCTGATGCGCTCAATGTGTCGACGTCCTTTGTCAGCAGGGAGGTCAAGCGACTCGAAAAACGTCTGAATGCGAGGTTGCTGCACCGCACGACCCGAAAGTCGACGCTCACCGACATTGGCAAGGTTTACTACGCTCGGGGGCTGGAGATCCGCAACCTGATGGACGCCTTAGAGGCGGACATGGCGGATATGCAGGAACAGGTCAAAGGACCGATCCGTATTACCGCCCCCGGCCTGTATGCGGATCGCTATGTGGCACCGGCACTCGCGGAGTTCACGATCAAGTATCCGGACGTGACTATCGACCTCGATACCAATATGAAAGTGGTCGACATTATTGCCGACGGTTACGACCTGGCCGTTCGCATGAGCGCGCTGGAGGACAGCTCGCTCATCGCCCGAAAAATTGCGCACCGCCGATTGATGGTCTGTGCGAGCCCCGGCTACCTTATTCGTCACGGCAAGCCAGAACGCCCCGAGGATCTTCGGTCCCACAACTGCCTGTCATTTCCGGACATGGAGTGGCGCTTTAGCTACCCTGACGGTATTCGTTCCATCAAGGTCAATGGAGGTTGGTGCAGCGACAATGGCCGGGCCCTGGTTGCTGCGGCTGAACGCGGTGTCGGGCTGATTCGCATGACGGATTACTACATGGCCGGGCAAATCAGGCGTGGCGAACTGGAGATCGTGCTCGAAGACTACGAAGTCCCGGACGCGGCCACCTGGATCGTGTACCCGGCCCGGGAACATCTGCCCACCCGGGTTCGATTTCTGATCGATTTCCTCGCTGAACGCCTGAAACGGACCGAATTGCTGATTGAGCATATAGCCCGGCAACCGGCGTAGCGCGGAGCCCTTGTCGCGATTGTTGCTGTCCGGCAATGATCAATCAACCGAATACCCACTTAATCCGACTCGATCCGGGACGTAGCATCCTGACATCACGTTGACTCATTCATGTAGCCAGCGTGAACAAACTCAAACAGACACTACAATTGGAGACGAGTCATGAAAACCAGGCATATCATCGTTGCATCGCTTCTCGCACTATTGCCGTTCCTCGCCGGAAATGCCGCCGCCGAAGCCACGTTGTGGGGCATTTACGGTGCACACAGCAAACACGACTGCCCTGTAAACAACCGCGAAACCGCGAAGGAAGTCATCACGATCAGCAAAACAGATCTCGCACCGCTCATGGAGAAGTACGGTGTCACCGAGATAGTCGACATGTACCACTCCGGGCTCGAACACACGCTGGTCTGGGTCGTTCAGACCTCGCGGCCACATGATCTCGAGGAATTCACGATTGAGCTCGGCGTTGCCCGCTGGAACGATTTGAAATTTGTTCCGGAACGCACTTTCGCCGACGTCATACGTGACGTTACGGCGATTCACGGCCTGCAGGAATGGCAACCCGGTGACGACTAAAAATCGGCGCGTATTATCGTCGGGTCACCAGACCCGACGATAAACGCAACAGCAATCAGGAGAAGAAAATGGCACGCATCATCGCAGAACTGACATCGGGCATGGCCGTACGCCTGTCGAATGGACGGCACGAATGGAGCGCCGATGAACCTGTCGACGCCGGAGGCACTGATACGGGCCCGAATCCGTATGAACTGCTGCTCGGATCTCTTGCCGCCTGCACTTGCGTGATGATCGCCTGGTACTGCCAGTTCAAGAAGCTGCCACTGGAATCTGTCAGAACTACCTACGACTTTTCTCGCATCCACGCGGATGACTGCAAGGACTGCGATATTCCCGACAGGGGTTTCATCGAGAAGATAACAAGCAACGTGCATATCGAGGGTGATTTCGATGATGCACAGCGCAAGCGGCTTGCCCAGATTGCCGAGCGCTGCCCGGTCCATAAAACACTTGCCCATGGAGTTGAATTCGACGACAACGCAACATTCGGGCCAGGCGGTACGGCATGAGCGCCGCGGGCATCGCGTCACCAATAGTCAGGTCTACAGAGGACTACCGCTACAAGCGCTTCACGACCGCCCTGCTCTTCCGAGATCTGCGATTTCGCAAGGACGCCGCCGCGCCCGGTGACGCATTTCCCGAATTTACGTTAATCACTACAGACGGTTCTTGCGTGTCCAACGCGGATGTATTCGTCGACAAGCCTGTCATTTTCGTATTCGGCTCGATGACGTGCCCGATGACCTCGAGTGCTGCGCCCTCCGTGCAGAAACTTTTTGACGAATTCGGCGATCGTGTCGATTTCATCATGCTCTATGTTCGGGAGGCGCATCCGGGCGAATACTTTGTGCAGTCCGAGACGATGGATGAGAAATTGGACTACGCCCGAGCACTGAAAGACTTCTATGATATTCAATGGACGGTCGCCGCTGATAATGTGGACGGCGACTTGCACCGCGCGCTGGATCCAAAACCCAACTCTGCATTTCTGATGGACAAGAACGGGACAATCCTGTTCCGGTCATTGTGGGCATCCGACTACGAGGCACTGCGACAAGCGCTGGCAGCTGCAGCCGACGGGCAAACACCGGTAAGAAGCCAAAGCACCAAAATGATTGGTCCGGTCGTCCGTGCAATGGGGCATGTGCAGGAGGTCATGAGGCGGGGTGGACCGCAAGCTGTCAGGGATCTATGGCGGGCAGGCTTTCCCATGGCATTGGCCGGCCGCATCGCGCCGCTGTTTTCGCCGCTTTCGCCTGACCGACGAGGCATAGCAGCTGCGTTAACACTGGCGCTGATTATGTTGATAACGCTCAGCGCGGCAACGATCTGGCTCGCTGGCTAAATCAAGCCGTAAATACGACCCGACGACAGCGAATGCTCCGGCCTAATAGTTGTGGCGGACACGTATCTCGGGATCGAGGTCCAACGATCCTTCCGCGCTGATCTTGTACTCGAAAACTTTCTCATCGACCGCCCCTGGAATTACATTTACCGGAACGGGCACGAAGAACCAGCCGATTTTTCCGCTACCGGATATCCACGCATCGTCGGCATTCTTGCCCTCGACCGAAACCAGCTTGCCTGGCTGCCCGTTTAACCTGAACCACAGCGTGTCACCAGGACGAGCGCAGGCCTGACCCGGATTCTCGACGATCTTGTTCGGCGTGTAGACGATCGTTATGGG
>DAOWGY010000147.1 GCA_030641695.1 Gammaproteobacteria bacterium | reverse complement strand
TGCAGCCGTTTCGCTTGAGCCGTTTCTTCGACGGCTCTCCGATCAGGATGGACTCGCCGATCTAGATCACCTTCCTGGTCATTTGCTCCGCAATGTAATCCGCCTGTCGAATCGCGAGCGCCACGATTGTGAGCGTCGGGTTGCCGGCGGCGCTGGTTGGGATCACGCTGCCGTCACTGACGAAAAGGTTGTCGATATCGTGCGCCTGGCCCCAGGCGTTGGTGACGCCATCTTCCGGATTCGTGCTCATGCGCGCGGCACCCATATTGTGAGCGCCCACGGGCGGGCCTTCTGCTGCCCAGACTTGGGACGCGCCCAGCGATTCGTAGATGTCGCGCGATCTCTGCAGGCCATGGTCCCGCATCGCAATCGTGTTGGGATGACCCTGGTACTCGATGACCGGCAGCGGCAGACCGTGCTGGTCCTTTTTCTCCGCATGTAGGTAAATGCGATTGGAGGATTGCGGCGGATCTTCACCCGTTAGAAAAATGCCGGCCAGGTGAGTGTAGTGCTCATTGAATTGCGTGTTGTCAGGTCCCCAGCCACCGACGAATGCAGCGACGTTCAACGGGTCGAGTGACAGTGTTTCGATGAGGTAACCACCAGCGAAACCACGTTCAGGCTTGTGATACTGCTCGTCGAATATAATGCCTGATTGCCGGGCGCCGCGATGATAGTTGACGGGCTTCGGCATGATACCGAGGGCAAAACCGAACATGTGTCGCATGTAATTGCGGCCGACTTGCTCGTTCGAGTTGGCGAGCCCGTGAGGGAACATGGCCGATTCCGAGTTCAGGAGAATGCGCGTTGTCTCAACGACGTTGCCGGCAACGCAGACAGCGCGCGCCTTTTGCTCGTGCAGGCCGCCTGATGCGTCAGCATAAACGACGCCGGAGACGTGCCCCTTGTCATCGTGGCTGATGCGTACAGCCATCGCTTCGGGCCGCAGTTCGAAATGCCCGGTCTGCTCCGCGTCAGGGATTTCCGTGTACATCGTCGACCACTTGGCGCCGATCGCGCAGCCCGAATTGCAAAAACCGATCTGGCGACACGATGGACGGCCCTTTCGTGGCACGGAATTAATGGCAATTCGGCTGCTCGTTATCTCCTCATAGCCGACACGCCGCGCGCCGGCTTTGAGCAATTTGTAATTGTTGTTTTCGGCGGAGGGCGGTGTGTCGTGCGTTCCGGAAACTCCCATCTTGTCGTCGGCTTTGTCGTAATAATGCTCGAGTTCGGCATACGGGACAGGCCAGTCTATCGTTGTCGTATCGTCGAGTTCGCCGTACGTCGACAGCGCCGCGAGTTCGTGCTCCTGGAAGCGCGGCGCTACGGCTGACCACCGCATTGTCGTGCCGCCGACTGTCTTGCAAAGCCAGACGGGGAGGCCAATGCGCTCGTCGTGCCAGCCCATGCGTTGGTCCATCGTAGGCGGATCGTTGACGATGTCGGCAAGCGTCAGTCGCTTGCCGGCCTCCAGGCAGACGACATCGATGCCTTTCTGCGCCAGTTCGTTAGCTACGGTGCCGCCGCCGGCTCCCGAGCCAATGACCACAACGACGGAGTCGTCATTCAGTTCGTAACGACGGCTCATGACCCCGCCTCCGGCAACCAGTCGATATCGTCGAAACCGCGTTCGAGATAGCCGCCGTATTCCTTCGACGAGCCCGGGTAGCCAATGTGCTGCCAAAGGGCCGGGTGCGTGTAAAGACCGAACATCACGAGGCCCATGATGGCGGCAAAGAACGTCTCGCCCTGAACGGCCGTCAGTGCAGTGAGCTGCTCTTGCTCGTCGCTGTCATACCAGGACCCGCTCTGGCTGCGCGCATCGAGTTCGCTTTCGGCGGCCGTCAGAAGGCCTTGCGCGGCCGGGTCACTTGCCGTTGCGGCGAGTGCACCGGCAACAACTTCGGCGTAGATTTGGTCAGGCACGGAGTCGTGCGGGAAAAGTAGTCGCGCCATTTTCAATAGAGCAGCGTTGCCCGTTTCGGCCCAAGCAGCGGCCTCGCGCAACAGCGATGATGCGAGTGAGCCTGTTGCAAGTCCGGATACGGTCAACGCAGCAACCAGAAAGCGGCGCCGGCTCGTCGCTTTATTAATCATCGGAGCTACCTCCGTTTGTTCTTGACGGCGGACCGGCCAACTATAACAGTGGAACGATTCGACGTATTTGCGAGTCTACCGATACACGCGTTCCCCGGCGGCACGCTGTTGCGTTACCCCGGAATGGTGCTGGGGATCTCGTATTATTCACTCAAAGACGGTCCTGATCCGAACAATGCTAATGAATCTTGTCTTGCCCGCTCTCGCTGCCGCAACATTGTTGCAGGGCGCGAGTCCCGAACTCATCGAGGAGTTCGATGCTTCGACAACGCGTACGGGCTTCGTTAAATTGCTGATGACGCCGGCGGAAGTGCTTGGTGAGGCGGCGGCCGAAAGACTTAACCCTATCCTGCTTGCGACAGAACCAGTTGAATGGCGCGTTTACGTGCCCAGAGACTACCGGCCGCAGGAGCCGCCCGGGATACTCGTGTTCGTGTCCTCGATCGACCGGGGTGGAATTCCCGAGCAATGGCAGCCGCTGATGGACGAGCACAATCTGATCTGGATCGGTGCGAGTCATGCCGGAAGTTCGGCACCGGTGCAGGAACGCGTGCTCAAGTCGATCCTGGCGCCGCGCGCAATCGATCGCAAGTACAAGGTCGACACGGAACGCGTCTACATTGGAGGTTTTGCCGATGGCGGCATGGTGGCCAACCTGGTTCAGACGGCCGAGCCCGGTGTATTCAAAGGCGGCATGTACGTGTGCGGGGCACTTTTCTGGGGTGACGATGAACCGGCGAAACTGGCAGCGATACGCCAAAATCGTCATGTGTTCATCAGGGGTTGCTTCGATCCCAAAGAACGCGAGATCCAGCGTATTCATGCCCAATACAAGGAAGCGGGAGTGGAAGACTCGGCGCTGATCAACATCCCGACGCGGAGGCAGAGCCTTCCGATAGCCAGGTACATCGCGGATGCGATCAGGTACCTGGACTCTGAAGAGACCGTACTCGCGGACTAGTCGGGCGGCCTGTCAGGGTGCGTCATTTCCAGCATGTATTCGGCCGCCGCGCTGACGGTTTCGTCTGAAATTCCACCGTCGGTGCCGCGGGCCGGCATCTCGAGGAAACCCTCCTCGGCGTGCTCGAACAACACGGCCTCCCAGAGTGACGAGCGACCATCCCACGCCTCGGGATCACCGATCCTGGGTGCGCCGTCCCTGCCTTCGTCATGGCACTGTGCGCAGGCTTGTACGTACGCGTCCCTTCCCGTCATGACTGTCGCGGACCCGAGTTCGGCCGATGGCGGCAGCGCGTCGTCATGACCGGTCCTCTGACAGGCGGAGATGGCGATAACGACGCCGAGCAAGAACAGCAAGCGCAACATTGGATTACCTCCTGAGCGTACAGTATGTTACTGATTTGCAGCCTGACGCAAATGCGCAATCTGCCTGCCATTACATCAGCACACGAATGACTGCCGACATCAGAATAGCCGTCGTTACGGGCGGAGGTCATGGTATCGGCCGCGCAATCTGCCGGCGGCTGAAGCACGACGGTGTGCAGGTAGTCGTCGCCGATCTGGATCAAGGGGCCGCCAAAGTGGTTGCAAGAGATGTTGGCGGAGTTGCACACAGCGTCGATGTCGGCGATGAAAACGCCCTGGAGTTGCTCGTTGCAAGCGTCGAACGCGACGTCGGACCCATCGACCTGTTCGTGTCAAATGCTGGCGTCGGCTACGGCGATGCCGGAGACAGTGCCGCATCGAAAGCAGGCGGATTGAATCCGGCCGACGATCGCTGGCAGCAGTGCTGGAATGTCAATGTCATGGCACACGTTTTTGCCGCCCGGGCGCTGTTGCCGCGCATGATTGCGCGACGCGGTGGTTATATTGTCAACGTCGCGTCCGCGGCAGGATTGCTCAGCCAGATCGGTGATGCGGCATATTCAGCCACCAAGCATGCCGCCGTCGCGTTCGCCGAGTCGCTGGCGATTACGCACGGTGAACAGGGGATACAGGTATCTGTCGTGTGTCCACAGGCAGTGGCGACGCGCATGATAGGCATAGAGGATGATTCCGAATCGATGCAGGGTGGCTTCGGTGGCAACGATGTCGATGGCATCTTGTCCGCCGACGAAGTGGCCGATTGCATCGTTAGAGGAATTGCGGCGGGCAAGTTTCTGATATTGCCGCATCCGCAGGTTGCAGAGTATGTTCAGCGCAAGGCCAGTGACCACGATCGCTGGATCACCGGCATGCAGCGCTTCCGCCGGCAACTCATGGGAGAAGAACAATGAGAACGGATCTGTCTGGCAAGGTGGCACTCGTCAACGGTGCTTCACGTGGCATCGGTGAAGCCATCGCGCACGGACTCGCAGCTTGCGGTGCAAAGGTCGTTTGCACGAGCCGCAAGATCGAAAGTGTTCAGGCCGTCGCCGACGCGATCGCCGAAGCGGGTGGGGATGCGATCGCGCATACTTGCCATGCCGCTGATCTCGGCCAGATCGAAGCGCTCATGGCGTTCATTCGTGACGAGTGCGGGCGGCTGGACATTCTGATCAACAATGCTGCGGCAAATCCTTACTACGGTCCCGCCGCCGGGTTACCAGCGGATGCGTTCGACAAAACCGTCGCCGTGAATCTCAAGGGGCCTTATTACTTCATGAGCCACGCCGTGCCGCTGATGATCGAATCCGGTGGTGGCGCGATCGTCAATGTGGCGTCGATCGCGGCATTGATATCGATGCAGGGGCAGGCGGTTTACTCGATGACCAAGGCGGGTCTGGTCAGCCTGACGAAGACATTTGCCCGGGAATACGGACAGAGTGGCGTGCGCGCCAATGCGATCCTGCCGGGCGTTGTCGAAACGAAGTTCGCAGAGGCGCTGACGGCGGACCCGGGCGTGCAGAAGTGGCTGTCCCGATTGCCCGTGCCGCGTGCCGGGCAGCCCGAGGACATGGTCGCCGGAGTGCTGTATCTCGTGTCGGACGAAGCGGCCTATACCACGGGCACGACACTCGTCATGGACGGCGGCGCCACGCTCGGCTAGCCGTTGGAGCGGTTCTCGAACCGCGACTGCGATTGAGCTTATTTTTGGTGACAGTGACCTTAATTTCTTGCCCATTGCCAAAATCGGCGAGAAATTAAGGTCACTGTCACCAAAAATAAGTGCGGCTCGACCCTGCTTTTCAGTCCATGCGGAAGACGATCTTGCCGCGTACGCGGCGAGTTGTGATGGCCCGGAACGCTTCCCTGAACTCGTCGAGAGCATAGGATTTCGTAACACGGGGTTGCAATTGACCGGCGGCGATCATTTCCCTCATGGCTTCGAGGTTCTGCGCCTGGAGCTTCGGATTCCTGCCTGCCCAGGGGCCCCACCATACGCCGATGATGCTCGCTTCTTTGAGAAGGACGAGATTGGCCGGAAACTCCGGAATCCTGCCGCTGGCGAATCCAATCACGAGATAACGTCCATGTCGTGCCACCGTGCGCAACGCCTGTTCGCCGATCTCACCGCCGACCGGATCATAAACAACGTCGACACCGACGCCGTTGGAGATCTCCTTGACGGCCTCCCTGAGTGACACATCCGAGTAGTTGACGGTCTCATCCGCTCCGGCAGAAACGGCGAACTCGAGCTTGTCGTCGGTGCTTGCAGCTGCGATGACGTTGGCGCCCATTGCCTTCGCGATCTCGACGGCCGTGATACCGACGCCGCCGGCGGCGCCGAGCACGAGCACCGTTTCACCGCGCTGCAGGTTCGCGCTTTGCGTCAGTGCGTGATAGCTGGTGCTGTAAGTGATTGTGAAGCCGGCGGCCTGGCCAAAGTCGAGTCCGTCCGGTATCGGCATCGCGAGGTTTGCATCGACCGCGCACTTCTCTGCAAATGCGCCACCCGATGGCGTAATAATCACTCGATCACCGACCGCGATACCTTCAACGTCTGCGGCTACGGCGGACGCGATGCCTGCAGCTTCGTGGCCGGGGACGAAGGGGGGCGGTGTCTGTACCTGGTACTGCCCGCCAATGACGAGCACATCCGGAAAATTGAGCCCCGCTGCCTTGATGTCGACGACAATCTCGCCGGGCGCCGCAATCGGCTCGTCCTGTTCCTCGACGACGAGGTCATCCGGGGAACCGTACGCTTTGCAGACAAGCGCCCGCATCAGGCGATTTCGAATAGCGATGCGGCTCCCTGGCCGCCGCCGATGCACATCGTGCAAACAATGTACTTCGCACCGCGACGCTTACCCTCAATGAGTGCGTGCCCGACCATGCGCGCGCCGGACATGCCGTAGGGATGTCCGATCGAGATCGCACCACCGTCGACATTCAAAATATCGTTCGGAATGCCCAGCGTGTCGCGGCAATAAAGCACCTGAACCGCAAACGCCTCATTCAGCTCCCAAAGGTCGATGTCGTCCATTTTGAGACCCGTACGCTCGAGCAGTTTGGGTACCGCGAAAACCGGACCGATTCCCATTTCGTCGGGCTCGCAGCCGGCGACCGCTGTAGCGCGATAGATGCCGAGCGGCTCGAGCCCGCGTTTCTCGGCGACACCTGCTTCCATGACGACCGTCGCGGATGCACCATCCGAAAGCTGGCTCGCATTGCCAGCCGTAATGAAGCCGTTCTCACGCACGGGCTTGAGCCCGGACAGGCCGTCCAGTGTCGTGCCCGGGCGATTGCCCTCGTCGCCCTCCAGCACGATATCCTCGAACGTGATTTCGCCGGTCTCCTTGTTCATGACGCCCTTGTTAGAAGGCAGTGGCACGATCTCATCGGCGAAGCGGCCGGCTTCCTGTCCAGCAGCCGTCCTCTGCTGACTTTGCAACGCATACTCGTCCTGCGCTTCGCGGCTGACCGTGTATCGATCGGCAACGACTTCGGCCGTGTCGATCATCGGCATGTAGACGTGCTCGTGCTGTTCGAGGAGTTGCGGGTCCTTCGCGCGAAACAGGTTCATGTGTTCGTTTTGCACAAGGCTGATCGACTCGAGGCCGCCGCCAACGATGATGTCGACGTTGTCGACGATGACCGTCTTCGCCGCGACCGCAATTGCCATCATGCCGGATGAGCATTGCCGGTCGACCGTCATCCC
>DAOWGY010000353.1 GCA_030641695.1 Gammaproteobacteria bacterium | reverse complement strand
GTGCTGTAATGGCACGCCGGCCATTTTCATCAGGGAACGCACGTGAGCGGCGACCTCGAACAAAATTACAAAGGGGCGTTCGATGGCAGCCTCGGCTTCGGCGAGGCTCCGGCGCTGATCCTCGTCGACTTCGTCGAAGCGTATTTCACGAAGGACAGCCCCTTGTATGCGGGCGTCGAAGACGCGCTTGCCTCTACTCTGCGCATACGCGACGCTGCACGTGCCGCGGGCATACCGGTGTTCTACACCAACGTCGTCTACCATCCCGGCGGCGCCGATGGCGGAATTTTCTTTCGCAAGGTACCGGCATTGGAGGCCTTCATTGCAGGCAATCCGCTGGGCGCGTGGCCGGATGGTCTCGAGCCAGCCGAGGGCGAAATCGTGATTTCCAAGCAGTACCCGAGCGCATTCTTCGGCACCTCGCTGGCCGCAACCCTGACGGCCGCCGGCGTCGATACGCTGATCATCACCGGCCTGACGACGAGCGGCTGTGTCCGTGCGACCTGCATCGACACCGTCTCGAACGGTTTCATCCCGATCGTCGTGGCGGATGCCTGCGGTGATCGTCACGAGGCGCCGCATAAGGCCAACCTGTTCGACATGAATGCCAAGTACGCCGACGTTGTCGATGAAGCCGCCGCCATCGGCTATCTGAACGGGTTCGCAGGTGACGAGTAGCGCAATGAGCAGCGAATCAATCTCGATTGTCGAAGTCGGCCCGCGCGATGGCCTGCAGAGTGAGC
Source organism: Gammaproteobacteria bacterium (assembly GCA_030641695.1). Taxonomy (GTDB): domain Bacteria; phylum Pseudomonadota; class Gammaproteobacteria; order Steroidobacterales; family Woeseiaceae; genus UBA1847. The sequence continues at coordinate 9,142 of DAOWGY010000353.1, read as the reverse complement.
CTGAAGTTCTGTCGACGGATAGCAAAGTGAAATTCATCGAAATGGCGATCGATGCAGGCATTCGGCGGCTTGAGGTCGCGAGCTTCGTGCATCCGAAGCGTGTACCACAAATGGCGGACGCTGAAGCGCTCATCGAAAAGCTGCCGCAACGAGACGATGTGTCCTACATCGGCCTGATCATGAACGAGCGCGGCCTCGATCGTGCGCTTGCGACCAAAGTCGACGAGATCGGCATGGTGGTCCTCTCGACGGATACCTACAACCGGAAGAATCAGGGAGTCGGTACCGATGAATCCATCGCTGCCTGGCGCGCGATCGCGAAACGTGCTCAGGACAGCGGTATGCGCACGAACGTCATGATCTCCTCGGCTTTCGGTTGTCCCTACGAAGGCGAGGTAGCAGTCGAGCGAATTGTCGATCTTGCGACGCGGGTGATCGAGGCGGGGCCGGCCGAACTCGGGATTGCTGACAGCATCGGCGTTGCCGTACCGACCCAGGTAGCCGATTTGCTCGGCGCGGTACGCGACGTAATCGGTGATCTGCCGCTTCGGTGCCACTTTCACAATACACGCAATACAGGGTTGGCAAATGCACAGGCCGCCGTCGAGGCTGGTGTGACCTGGCTCGACGCGAGCATTGGCGGCATAGGCGGCTGTCCGTTTGCCCCTGCCGCGACGGGCAATATACCGACTGACGATTTGTTGTACATGCTCGACCGCTCCGGTATCGAAACCGGCGTTTCTCTCGAAAAGATCGTTGCTGTGAGCCGCTGGCTTGAGCAGGAACTCGGCCGGAGCGTGCCCGCACTGGTGCCGAAAGCCGGTATTTTTCCCACGCGTAACACTGCGACACCCTGATTCCTACGGCCTGGCAATCGTGTCGCTCACCCGGATCCATCATTTGAACTTCATCGTCCGCGACCTGGAGGAAGCGACGTCCCGGTTCGAGCGGCTACTCGGAGTGGAACCGTTCGAGACGGCTGACCACGCCCCGCGCGGAGCCCGGGTTGCGAAGACGCCGGTCGGAGAGAGCTGGCTGGTACTCGTCTGTCCATACGACGACGACTCCGTTCCCGGGCGATTTCTTGCAAAACATGGCGAGGGTTTTTTCCTGGCGTCTTTTGGCGTCGACGACCTCGAGCGACACCTCGGGCGGCTCCAAGCCGAGGGGTGGGACACCGCCGATTCCGAGCCTCGCGATGGCATCATCGACTGGCGAGTCGCCGATATCGGCGACATTCACGGCGCCTTGCTTCAGATCACGCAGGATGACTGACAGGGTCTCGTCAGGTACTGCCGGACCTCACAAATATCGCCTTATCGATCTGCTCGAACGTCGCCTGGTAGAACGCCGGGTCCTCAATAGGTGTTGAGCGCCGGGCCGATCCGGTCGGTTGTACGAGATTGTCGACGAAGTTCAGGCGAATCCGTATCAACCCGGACGGCATTTTCTCGACGAATGCTGTTGCGCGCCGATGTATCGAACCTCGCAGGTCCGTGCCACTGAAAATCTGCGCCAATACGTCACCCATGCCGAAATCCTCACGTGCACTCGGCCCCGTTGCGGTAATCAAACCCGTGTCGAAATCGCCGTCATCGATGATGAAGCCCAGGTCCTGGAACACGGACATCGCCGCCGAAAAGGCAGCCCGTTTGCTCGTCTCGAACTCTCTCGCCTGGTAGGCCTGCAACTCGACGCCGCTTTTCGGCGCCGTTGCCGTTGCGGCACATCCGCCCAGGAAGATCGCGAAAAACGCGACAATCACGGCGAGCACGAAGCTGGTAGTGATCTTCATGTCGATCTCCTCATTCACCGGCGCTAGAAACTCGATGTCCGGTAGGAAAAGTCGCGTACCTCGCCGATGTCGTCGAACTTGATGATGATCGTCAGCGTTCGCTGCGATGAACTGCTGGCACCTGCGTTCTTGCTGCCTGCGCCCAGGCCGCCACCGGAACTGCCGACGACGAGGCCGGCGACAACGCCACTACTGCGAGAGTAGGAAACGTCGGTCGAAATCTTGTCGTAGATCCAGACTTCGCGGCGCTCGGCGTCGGTCGAGACGATATTCGGCGCACCGAGAATCGCGGCCACCTCGGACGATGGCATGCCGACCCTGATTTCCCGCTGCACGGTACCCACGGTGACACGATCTACCGAATCGTCCTGGACTTCTGCGCGATGCTGGGTTGCGCTGCAGGCTCCTAGTGTGACCGCCACGAGGGCGACCAGCCCTGATTTATGAATGCTGCGTTGCATGACTTCCTCCTTTGCATAGACATCTTGCGACGGCGATAGCATCGCAAGCCCGGACGTCCGGTACCTGTGGAGAAACTAATGCTTAGCTGAGTTTGCGCTGATGCAGGATCAGAAGCTGCGTTTGGCTTCCAGAAGTATCTGCACGTTGTCGATCGAGGGGTCGCCGTCGAGCGGAAACGCGAAATCCAGGTGAGCGACCTTGTTAGTGCTGAAGCGTGTCGGCGCGAAGCGCAGGCCGAAGCCGACGTTTTTCAGCCAATCGAGGTTTGGCTCACCGATAGGATTGTCGCCCCAGGTACGGCCGACGTCGGCGAATATGGCGCCGCCGACACGAAACAGGCGCCACGGATACCAGTCAGTGAAATAGCGCTGCTCGATCGTGAACAACATCCTGGAATCACCGCTCTGGTAGCGCAGCGGGTAACCACGCAGGCCGGTCTTGCCGCCCAGTTCGACGGGATTGTCCAAGTCGAGGTTGTGGCCGGCCGTACCCGACAATTTCATGAAAAACAGACGCTTATCGGACTGCCTGTGATAGAAGCGGGCATTGAGTGTCGTCGTGGCGTTCGCGCTATCGCCGCTCTCGCGGCGTCCGTTGCTCTGCAGCGTCAACAGTAATGCCGTCTTGTCGAGGGAGCCGAAGCCGATATTTGCGGTCGCCGATCCGACCAGGGCATCGCGATCTGCCCCGAAACCGGTGTCCGCCCAGCCGAGTGACGCGGTGAATCGTGCGCCCATGTAGAAGTCCTCGGTGCGGCCGATCTGATTCGTGTTGCTCGAGGTGTCGAACTCATCCTCGAGAATCTCGAAACGGGCAAACGGATAAACCAGCTTGCGGTTGTCGGGGACGACCGCCGGCAGCGTGCCGCCGTTGACCTCGGAAAACACGTTATCGTCGTATACGACGCCAGCTGACCAGCGTCGTGTCCATCCGTGCGTCAGTCCGTGCGACCAGCCGCCGAAGGCGGTATGGAATTCTCGCTCATGCCGATACTCGGCCGCCTCGTCGCCGAGCCGGTAGAGCGCCGTGCGGCGGTCATCATCGGATATCCAGCCGCCGGCGGTCCAGCGGGCGTCGAGCGCGTGAAACGGCCGAATGACCGACAGGATATTGCTGTTGCCATCTGAGTTATCGGCGATCCGCAGGAACACGGACACCCAGCTGCGACCGAGATTTCTGTCCTCGAAATCGAATTGCGTCGATGTGCGATCAACATTGTCGATCCATTTGAGTCGCAGCAATTGCCCGCGCCCGAGGAGATTGGTCTCCTCGATGCCGATGGCCGTGCGGTTCTCACCGCCGCTCCGGGAAAACGACAGGTCGGGCGTCAGCGACCAGACGTCCTGCGTGGTGACTTTGACATCGACGACACCGTTTTCGTGATGGACCGGCCTTACCTCGGCATCGAAGATGTAGCGATTGCGGCGCAATATGCGCTCGGATTCCTCGAGCAGGCGGCCGGAAAATTCGTCGCCGGGCTCGAACAGTAGCTGTTGCCTGATGACCCCGTCCCGGGTGAGGACATGCAGGCGATTGGCCCAGCGATAGAGCCACTTGTTCTCTTTCGGGTCGGAAAGATCGAAAATATTGCGCTTGTCGAGAATGACTTCGCGAATTTGCGCGCCCGAGGTTTCGAGCGACTTGGCGTCCGGGACGGATTCAATTGTCGTCGGCTGTTCAGCCCAGCCGGCTGTGACGCACAAGAGCAATACGTGCGCACTGACTATTGCTACCCGCCTTTGGGTCGAATCCGGCATTGTCCGCCCGTCGAATTCCATCGCCTGTTGGTACCCGCAAGCATCATTCGGTTTCCCCCTATCTGTGCCAGCACTGTCGAATCAGTATAATCGGCCGATCTGGCGGGGCTGTCACGGTCGTTATGGAACAAAGCCTGTTGAATCAAGGTGTAACGCTCATGCTCGTTGGCATGGGCACTGTGTTCGTATTCCTGACTGCGCTTGTTGTCGCAATGTCACTGATGGCAGTGATCGTCAGGCGAATGCGGCCTGATACTGCAGTTGTCGACATCAGTGACGAGGAGATAGCCGCGATAGGAGCGGCCATCCGCCGGCACCGGTGCAAATAAGCGGACAAGGCAATATGAGCGAAAAAAATCCTCTGCGAATCACCGAACTCGTGTTGCGCGACGCGCACCAGAGTCTGCTCGCGACGCGCATGCGCACAGACGACATGCTGCCGATCGCTCAGGAACTCGACAAAGTCGGTTACTGGTCCATCGAGTCCTGGGGTGGCGCCACGTTTGACGCGTGCATTCGCTATCTTGGTGAAGATCCGTGGGAGCGCATTCGGCGCCTGAAAGCGGCGATGCCGAATACACCGCAGCAGATGCTGTTCCGCGGCCAGAACATACTCGGGTATCGCCACTATGCCGATGATCTCGTCGAGAAGTTCGTCGAACGCTGCGCTGTCAACGGCATTGACGTGTTTCGGATATTTGACGCACTAAACGATCTTCGCAATCTCGAAACGGCCATCAAGGCGACGCTGAACGTCGACAAGCACGCGCAAGGAACGATCTCCTACACTGTGAGCCCGGTACACACGGTTGATCTTTGGGTCGATCTGGGACGCCGCATCGAAGACATGGGCGCGCATTCGATCTGCATTAAGGACATGGCGGGCCTCCTGAGGCCGTACGTTGCATTCGAACTCGTCAGTCGGCTCAAAGAGGCCGTCGATATCCCGATACAATTGCATTGCCATGCGACGACCGGATTGTCGACGGCGACCTGTATGAAGGCCATCGAGGCCGGCATCGACAATATCGATACCGCGATCTCGTCAATGAGCATGACCTACGGCCACTCACCGACGGAGACACTGGTCGCGATGCTCGAGGGCACGGAGCGGGATACGGGTCTCGAACTGCGTGGGCTGGAGGACATTGCGACGTACTTCCGCGAGGTGCGCAAAAAGTATGCGAAGTTCGAGGGTGGGCTGAAAGGGGTCGACTCGCGCATCCTCGTTGCACAGGTGCCAGGCGGCATGCTGACGAATCTCGAGCACCAGTTGCGCGAGCAGAATGCCGGCGACAAGCTCGACGCCGTGCTGGAGGAAATCCCGCAGGTGCGCAGGGACCTCGGCATGTTGCCCCTTGTCACGCCGACCTCGCAGATCGTCGGCACGCAGGCTGTCATCAACGTGTTGTCGGGATCGCGTTACGAAACGATTACCAAAGAGACGTCGGGAGTTCTGAAAGGCGAATACGGTGAAACACCTGCGGAAGTGAACAAGGCATTGCAGAAGCGCGTGCTCGAGGGGGCAGAGCCCGTCACCTGCCGGCCTGCAGACCTGCTCGATCCCGAGCTCCGGCATCAGACCGAAAAGCTCAATCACATTGCTATCGAGAGGAAGATTCATCTCGCCGACAATGTCGTGGACGACGTGCTGACGTATGCGCTGTTTCCGCAGATCGGCATCCGTTTCCTGCAGAATCGCGACAATCCGGACGCATTCGAGCCGCTCCCCGACGCCGAAACGCCTCCCTCGGATGCGCCTGTGGGCGCTGCGGCAGCGCAGGGCCCCGCGGTGTACTCGGTACGCGTCGATGGCAGAGAATTCACGGTCGAAGTGGCTGAGAGCGGGGAATTGTCGGACGTACGAGCGACGCCACAGGCCGGTTCGGGAGCGCAGGCGTCGTCAGGCGACAAGGTGGCCGCGGTGCTGGCTGGCAATATCTTCAAGGTTCATGTCGCACCGGGCGACGCCGTCAAGGAAGGCCAACCGTTGCTCATTGTCGAAGCAATGAAAATGGAAACTGCCGTCAGCGCGCCGAGGGCCGGCACGATAAGCGATGTGTTCGTCAGCGAAGGCGACGTTGTCGCTGTCGGTGATCCGCTGGTCGCGATCGCCTGATACCGATTAGCAGATTCATGCAACTGATCCTCGAAATCTGGCACGGCTCGGGCCTGTATCAGATTAGCGGCGGGCAGGTCGCCATGATCGTCATTTGCCTTGGCCTGCTGTACCTCGGCATAGTCAAGAAATTCGAGCCGTTACTGCTCGTGACGATCGGCTTTGGCGGGCTGCTCAGCAACATCCCCGGCGTCGAAATCGCTACCGGCGACGGGCTGCTGCACCTTACCTACGTGGTTGGTATCGAGACCGGTGCGTTCCCTCTGATCATTTTCATGGGCGTCGGTGCGCTCACCGATTTCGGCCCTTTGCTTGCGAACCCGCGTACGCTGTTTCTCGGCGCTGCCGCGCAATTCGGAATATTCGCGACGCTGCTCGGCGCACTCGGCCTCACCGAACTCGGTGTCATGGACTTCACGGTCAAGGAAGCCGCGGCCATCGGCATCATCGGCGGCGCTGACGGGCCGACGGCCATCTATGTAGCCGGTCAACTGGCGCCGCACCTGCTTGGCGCGATCGCGGTCGCAGCTTATTCCTACATGGCGCTGGTGCCGCTGATCCAGCCGCCCATCATGAAATTGTTGACGAGCGAGTCCGAACGCAAGATCCAGATGGTGCAACTGCGCGAAGTGTCGAAAACTGAGCGCATTCTTTTCCCACTGACGCTGTTGCTGCTCGTCGCGTTGTTGTTGCCGACGGCTGCGCCTCTCATCGGCATGCTCGCCTTCGGTAATCTCATGCGCGAATGTGGCGTCGTCGACCGCTTATCGGACACGACGCAGAATGCACTCATCAATATCGTGACGATATTCCTCGGTTTAGCCGTTGGCTCGAAACTCAGCGCCGATCAGTTCCTCGTCACGAGCACCCTCGGCATCCTGTTGCTGGGTATGGTGGCGTTCGCGATCGGTACGGCGAGCGGCGTGCTCATGGCCAAGCTCATGAACAAGCTGTCCACGAATCCTGTAAATCCATTGATCGGGGCCGCCGGCGTTTCCGCCGTGCCGATGGCTGCGCGAGTTGCCAACAAGGTCGGGCTCGAGGCCAATCCTCACAACATCCTGCTGATGCACGCGATGGGCCCGAACGTTGCCGGCGTGATCGGTTCGGCTATAGCCGCCGGCGTCATGATCATGTTCATGACCTAGATCAGATGCCGAGAAAAAGGGCTCTGACCCCTTTTTCTGATTTAGCGGTTGTAGTGGTCTTCGATTACCTGCGCGACGCAGCTCGTCAGGCGTTTGCCGGTCTCAATGTGCAGGAATTCGTTCGGGCCGTGGGCGTTCGACTTCGGTCCCAGCAGCCCCGTAATCAGGAATTGCGCATCGGGAAACTTCTCGCCCAGCATGCCCATGAACGGGATCGTGCCGCCCGTGCCCATGTACATCGACGGTTTGCCGAAGAAAGCCTGAGAGCCTTTTTGCATGGAGGCTTCCAGCCAGTCGGCGATGGGCGGGGCGTTCCATCCGGCCATCGTCGAATCGGCCTCGAAGCTGACTTTCGATAGCGGTGGCGTGTCCGCCATCAGTATCTCGGTTACAGCGGTCGCCGCGTCATTCGCGTCGCAAGTGGGCGGCAGGCGGAACGAGAGCTTCAGTGTGTTGAAGGGCAGCTGTACGTTGCCGGCATCGACCAACGCCGGCAGGCCTTCAGCACCTGTGACACTCATCGTGGGCCGCCAGGTATTGTTCAACAATAACTCGTAAGGCGATTCGCTGGGGTCCGGTTCCGACACGGCCCAGGGATATTTGCGATACACGCCGTCACCGAGAGTTTCGGCTGCCAGCTTCGCCTGTTCGACGCGTTGCTCCGGTATTTCTGCGAACAATGCCTGCGGCTTCAATTGGCCGCTGTCTTCGTCCTCGATGCGGCTCAGCAGTTTGCGCAACACGCGGAAGCTCGACGGCACGATGCCGCTGGCGCTGCCGGAGTGGACGCCTTCGGTCAGCACGTCGGCACGCAGGGTACCGGTCAGGTTGCCGCGCAAGGATGTCGTGCACCAAAGTTGATCGTAATTGCCGCATTCGGCGTCGAGGCAGACGACGAGATCCGGCGACCCGATACGATCCTCGAGCATGTCAATGTAGTAGGGCAGGTCGAAGCTGCCGGACTCCTCACAGCCTTCGATCAGAACGACGCAATGCGCATGCGGGATACCCTGCTCCTGCAATGCACGTATGGCAGTCAACGACCCGAAAACCGCATAGCCGTCGTCGGCGCCGCCGCGACCATACAACTTGCCGTCCCTGATCGTGGGTTCCCACGGATCCAGGTCTTCGGCCCAGCCGCTAAACTCGGGTTGCTTGTCGTAGTGGCCGTAGAGCAATACGACGTCATCCGAGTCGCCCGGAATGTCGATGAACAGCAGCGGTGTGCGACCGTCGATGCGCACGATCTCGTGCGTCATTCCCTTGATCGGTTGCGTGCCGACCCAGGTATTGAATTGCTGCACGGCCTTTTCCATGTGGCCGTTCTTCTCCCAGTCGGGATCGAAATGTGGCGACTTGTTGGGATACCGGATGTAATCGCACAGCTCGGGAATGATCGAGCTATCCCACATGTCATTGACGAATGCGGCAGTCTTGTCGTTATTCATGTCGTTATTCCGTAGTCAGTGAGCGATACAGGGTTGTCGTCATCTTTTCGGTCGTGATGAAACCCCAGTTGTAGTCGTCGTGGTACTCGGCGAGCGGATTTTCGGCGAGCACTTCGTCAAGCGATTTGCCGGCATCGACCAGCGCTTTTACGCGCGCCCTGGAATCGATCAAGACCGCGACGTCACGCTCGACATCAGCCTTGTTTGCGACCGGATCACCGTGACCCGAGAGAATTATCGTATGGTCATCGGACATTGCGATCAGCCGCTGTTGTGCCGCAATGAAACCATCGATGCTGCCGCCGCCATCCAGATCGACGTACGGGAATATCCCGTTAAACAGCACATCGCCGGCGTGAATGACATTGACCTCGGGAAAGTGGACGGCACCATCGCCATCCGTGTGCGCATTC
>DAOWGY010000138.1 GCA_030641695.1 Gammaproteobacteria bacterium | reverse complement strand
GGGTTACCGTGTTGCACGCCTGTTTAGGGAGGTAAACAGGCGAGTGACTTATGCACTCAGAAGATTAGAGTGTACCCGGACCACAGAGTTCCCCGCCATGCGTAAATCTATGAATTTATGAGATAAATAGTTTAGACTAGATCTGAAAGGACAATACCAACAAGAGCACCGGGACAACGCCCGGCCAATACTCTTCCTCGTAAGTTCATAGCCCAGGAGAGCGCCGATATGTCGCGCACATTTGCCGTATTTTCTGCTGTACTGCTCGTACTGTTCGTGATGCCAGTCAAGGCGAGCGAGTTTGCACTCGAAAAACCCGACGAGGAGCACATCGAATACTCGCCGTTCATCAACAAGGCATTCCCGCAGAACATCTACTGGGGCGATACGCACCTGCACACGACCTACTCACCGGATGCCGGTATGGTCGGCAACTTCAATCTCGGCCCCGACGATGCCTATCGCTTCGCGAAAGGCGGCCAGGTGCAGGCGAACAACGGCATGCAGGCCAAACTCGTGCGGCCACTGGACTTTCTCGTCGTGGCCGACCACTCCGAGTACCAGGGCCTGATGCCCCTGCTGCGCGGTGGTGATCCGGAGCTTCTGCAGAACGAGGTCGGCAACCGCTGGTACAACTGGTTCAACGAAGGTCCAGAGGGTCAGTACAAGGTGTTCCTGGAGTTCGCCGAGGACCTGGCTGCCAACAAAGGACGCATACCGTTCGAGAAGATCGCACGCTCGACCTGGGACCTTATGGGGGAAACGGCCGACGAACACAACGAACCCGGCCGGTTTACGGCCTTCATCGGCTACGAGTGGACGTCGACGCCAGACGGTAACAATCTGCACCGCGTCGTCATGTTCAAGGATGGCGCGGACAAGGCAGGCCAAGTGGTACCTTTCTCGTCGTTCGAAAGCGCCGATCCCGAGGATCTGTGGGCCTACATGGCGGATTATGAAGCGAAGACGGGCGGCCACGTCCTTTCGATTCCGCACAACGCCAACCTCTCCAATGGCCTGATGTATGACACCAAGAGGCTCAACGGCAAACGCTTGACCGCCGAGTACGCAAAAACGCGCATGCGTTTTGAGCCACTTCATGAAATGACGCAGATGAAAGGCGACAGCGAAACGCACCCGAAGCTGTCGCCCGAAGACGAGTTCGCCGATTTCGAGCGTATGGACAAAGCAAACCTGACCGGCTCAGCGGCGATGACCGATGAGATGCTGCCTGGCAGTTATGCGCGGTCGGCGCTAAGGCGCGGCATGGAACTCGAGAAGCGGCTTGGCAGCAATCCATTCAAGCAGGGCTTCATCGGCTCGACAGATTCGCACACATCACTCGCGACAGCCGGTGAGAGCAACTACTTCGGCAAAGCGTCGATGGTCGAGCCTGGGCCGGAACGATGGGAACACGTACTTATTCAATCGCAGACGGACCCCAGCCTCACCACTTACGCTGTCGACACCAGTGCCAGCGGTCTTGCCGCGGTCTGGGCAACCGAGAATACGCGCTCGGCCATTTTCGAGGCAATGCTGCGTCGTGAGACCTACGCAACCACGGGGCCGCGTATGCTGGTCCGCGTGTTCGGCGGTTGGGGCTTTGATGAAGACGACATTCATCGTCCCGATTTCGCCGAGCATGGCTACGCCAACGGCGTGCCGATGGGCGGCGATCTGAGCAACGGCCCCGACGGCAAGGCGCCGAATTTCGTCGTCCGTGCCGTGCGCGACCCGGATGGCGCAAATCTCGATCGGGTACAGATGGTCAAAGGCTGGATGGACGCATCGGGGCAGACTTACGAAAAGGTCTACGATATCGCGTGGTCGGACGATCGTGTGCAAGGAGAAGACGGCAAGGTCCAGCCTGTTGGAGACACGGTTGACGTAGCCAATGCGTCCTTCAAAAACACGATCGGCGAAGCGCTTTTGTTCGCGCATTGGACGGACCCGGACTTCGATTCGTCGCAACAGGCGTTCTACTACGTTCGTGTCATCGAGATTCCGACACCACGCTGGACCGCGTTCGATGCAAAGATCTTCGGTGTCGACATGTCGGAGGACACGGTGATGAAGCTGCAGGAGCGCGCTTACACGTCACCGATCTGGTACACGCCGTAACAATACAATCGGGACGAGCGCGCTAATGTGCCTCGTCCCAGTTGCTGCCGGTGCCGGCGTCGACCTTGAGAGCGATGGACAGGTCTGCGGCGCCCTCCATGAGTTCGACGACCGTATCGTGTACGGTATCGACCGCATCTGCGTCGACTTCGAAGACGAGTTCGTCGTGCACCTGCATGATCATTCGCGCCTTGGTTTTCGAGGACAGCAGCCAGTGCTGCACTGTGACCATCGCGCGCTTGATGATGTCGGCCGCCGTGCCTTGCATCGGCGCGTTGATTGCCGTGCGCTCTGCGTACTGGCGGCGCTGCACGTTGCGTGCATTGATCTCCGGTAAGTAGAGTCGTCTGCCGAACACGGTTTCGACATAACCCCGTTCGCGCGCTTCTTCCTTTATGCCGTCCATGAACGCCTTGACGCCCGGGTAGCGGTCGAAATAGAGGTCGATGTATTCCTGCGCCTCACCGCGCTTGACCTTGAGCTGCTTCGCGAGTCCGAACGCCGACATGCCGTACATAAGACCGAAGTTGATGGCCTTGGCGGAGCGCCGCTGATCGTCAGTGACCGCGTCCAGCTCGGCTTCGAACACCTCTGCTGCGGTCGCGCGGTGGATGTCCTGCTCGGCCGCAAACGCTTTTTGCAGCCCCTCGTCGCCTGACAGATGCGCCATGATGCGCAGTTCGATCTGCGAGTAATCCGCGGCGAGCAGTACATGGCCTTCCGGTGCCACGAATGCCTGTCTGATGCGTCTGCCCGCGGGCGTGCGGATCGGGATGTTCTGCAGGTTCGGGTCCGTTGATGAGAGCCGCCCGGTCGCTGCCACGGCCTGGTGATACGACGTATGCACACGCCCCGTGCTCGCGGCGATCTGCAGCGGCAGCTTGTCCGTGTAGGTGCTTTTCAACTTGCTGACGCTGCGAAAATCGAGGATGACTCGCGGCAAGTCGTAGTCGTCCGCGAGCTCGACGAGAACGTCCTCGGCCGTCGACGGCTGACCTTTCGGCGTTTTGCGAATGACGGGCAGCTCGAGTTGTTCGAACAGGATCTGCTGCAGCTGCTTGGGTGAGCCGAGGTTGAATGGCGCACCCGCAAGTTCGTGTGCTTGCTTCTCGAGTTCCACCATGCGGCCGGTTAACTCGTGACTCTGGTCGGCGAGCATCTGCTTGTCGATCAGGACGCCGGTTTCTTCCATCGCGAGCAGCACGGGTACCAGCGGTTGCTCGATGTCGGCATAGACACTTTGCAGTGATTTGATCTTACTGAGCTCCGACCACAACTTGTCATGCAACTGCAGCGTGATGTCGGCATCTTCGGCTGCGTAGGGCGCCGCCGTCTCGAGGTCGATCTGGTTGAAGGTCAGCTGCTTCGCTCCCTTGCCGGCGACATCCTCGAAGTGGATCGTCTCGCGGCCCAGGTAATGGCGTGCGACCGAATCCATGTCATGACGCGTCGCGACGCTGTTGAGGACATACGACTCGAGCATCGAGTCGAATTGCATGCCGGCGAGATTGATGCCATGACGCGCGAATATGTGAGCGTCGTACTTCAGGTGATGCCCGACCTTCCTGTGCGCCGGGTCCTGCAGATAGTCCTTTAACTTTTCGAGCACCTCGTCGCGTGGCAGCTGGTCGGGTGCGCCGGGATAGTCGTGCGCGAGCGGAATGTACGCCGCTTTTCCCGGCTCGACGGACAGAGAGATGCCGACGATTTCAGCCTCCATGTAGTCTAGGCTTGTCGTTTCCGTGTCGACCGCGACAAGGTCAGCGGCCTCGATGGCCTCGTACCAGCGATCGAAGGCCTCCCAGGTGAGCACGGTTTCGTACTCGCCTTTCGTTTTGCTTATTTCCTGAACCGGCTCTACGTCGTCGTCGAGCTGGCGGAGTAGCGTCCGCAACTCGAAGCGACTAAAGATCTTTCTTAATGTGTCGGCATCTGCCGCCATCGGCTGCAGGTCGTCAAATGAAACCGGCAGGTCGACGTCCTGACGAATCGTGGCCAGTGCCTGCGACAGCCTCAATTGCTCGATGTTGTCGCGCAGGCTCTCGCCGACCTTACCCGCGATGTTGTCGGCATTTTCGATAATGGCGTCGGCGGTCGGGTACTCGTTGAGCCACTTTGCCGCCGTTTTTGCACCGACTCGCGGGACGCCGGGAATATTGTCGGAGCTGTCGCCAACCAGTGCGAGGTAATCGATGATTTGCTCCGGGTAGACGTCAAACTTCGCTTTCACACCGTCGCGATCAAGGACCTGCCCGGACATCGTGTTGACGAGCGTGATGTTGTCATTGACGAGTTGCGCCATGTCCTTGTCGCCGGTCGATACGAGGACGTTGCGCCGCTTGTCCATTCCCTGCCGGCACAAAGTACCGATGACATCGTCGGCCTCGACGCCTTCGATCTGAAGCAGTGGCAGTCCCATCGCTTTTACGGCGTCGATGAGCGGTTGTACCTGTTCACGGAGATCGTCAGGCATGGGTGGCCGGTTCGCCTTGTATTCCGCGTACATGTCATCGCGGAAGGTCTTGCCGGGCGCATCGAAAACCACGGCGATTTGTTTCGCCGGTTCCTCGCGGACGAACTTGTTGATCATGTTGAGCACGCCGTGCAGCGCGCCGGTTGGCTCACCTGCCGAGTTGCTGAGTTTCGGCAGGGCGTGATACGCGCGGTACAGGTACGACGAGCCGTCGATCAGAACGAGATCCGCGTCAGGCATCGGCTTGCGTCAACGGTCCTCGTCCGCGTCGTCTTCCTCTTCTTCAGCGGTGCTCTCAGCGGGACGTGGCGCGCTCTTGATCTCACTCGGGTCGCCGGGCAGATAGAGTGGCCCGGACTGGCCGCATCCGGCAACAAAATAAAGTCCAATAATCGCGGCAAGCAGAGATATAAGGCGTGTCATGGCGGTCGACCCTCTGAAGTGTTCGGTGGATTATAGAGCGCCGTTAGCGTGTGGCATACCGCTTTGCCACTTCACGGTAGGCGTCGCGAAACGGAATGCCCTGTTCCCGAACGAGCTTGTACGCCTCTTCCGTAGCGAAGATACCGTCGTCGAGCCGGATGTTGTCGGGCACGAACTCCAGTCCGTCGAGCACGTGCGCCATGACGTCGACGCTGTCGACGGCCAGGTCGATACCCCGGAACAGGGGTCCTTTGAGGCGCTGCAGGTCGCGATGATAGCCCGATGGCAGCTTGGCTGTGATCATCAGCGATTCATCGAGACAGGCCTGGGCCGTCGCCGAGGCGCCACGCAGCAGCTCGAGCACATCGGGATTGCGCTTTTGCGGCATGATGGACGAACCCGTCGTGACGTCGCTGGCGAGCGTGACATAGCCGAATTCCTGCATATAAAAAAGCAGCAAATCGGCAGCCATGCGGCCGAGGTCCTGGGTAAGCAGCGTGATCTCGAACAGGAGCCCGCTCTCGGCCTTGCCACGTGACAACTGGGCAGCGGTCACCGGGTTCTGCGTCGAGCTGAAACCGAGCGCCGCGGTCGTCATGTTGCGATCCAGCGGCAAGCCCGGCGTGCCATAGCCGGCCGCGCTGCCGAGAGGATTCCGGTCGATCCTGCGCTTCGCGGATTCGAGGCCGTCTCGCGCATCCAGAAAAGCCTCGTCAAAGCCGCCGCACCAGAGCGCAACCGACGACGGCATCGCGTGTTGCATGTGCGTATAGCCCGGCAATTGCACATCGCCCTGCCGCTCCTCGAGCGCTGCG
>DAOWGY010000340.1 GCA_030641695.1 Gammaproteobacteria bacterium | reverse complement strand
GACGATCTCCTCGAGGATATCCTCGAGCGTCACGATGCCTTGAATGTCGCCGTATTCGTCGACGACCATGGCAATGCGCTCCCGGCGCCGCTGAAATTGCACCAGCTGCACGCTGAGTGGCGTGCCTTCAGGCACGAAGTAGGGTTCGGCAAGCAATTGCCGCAGTGAATCCTTGTCGAATGAGCGTTGTGCGAGATTGGCCAGGCGCCGCAAGTGCAGGATGCCGACGATCTGATCGATGTGGTCCTGAAAGACCGGCAGGCGGGTGTGCTCGCTGTTGCTGATGATGCCTTCGATCTCTGCGAGATCATCGTCCAGATCGATGCCGACTATTTCATTGTGCGGAACCATGACGTCGTCGACCGTGACTTTCTCGAGGTCGAGGACACTGAGCAGCATTTGTTGAAAACGGCCCGATATGCGGCCCCCCGCTTCGTGAACCACAGTGCGTAGTTCTTCCCTCGTCAACGAATCCTTCCTGGTATCGCCGTCACGCACGCCGAACAGGTACAACACGCCATTCGCCGCGACGCTCGTCAGCCATACGATCGGGTAGGTGACTTTCAGCAACGGGTAGTACACCAGCGCTGCAGGGAACGCGATACGTTCCGGGTGCAGTGCCGCCAGCGTCTTGGGCGCGGCTTCTGAGAAGATCAGCACTACCAGCGTCAGGATCAGGGTGCCCAGTGCGACCGCTGGCTGGCCTCCGATCTTCAGGGCGATGATGGCAACCAATGATGCGGCGGAGAAGTTGACGAGATTGTTGCCGAGCAAAATCAGGCCGATCAGCCGGTCGGGGCGCTGCAGCAGCTGCTCGGCGAGCCGTGCGCCTCGATGTCCCTGGCGGGCTTTGTGGCGTAGCTGGTAGCGATTGAGGCTCACGAGAGCCGTTTCCGAGCCGGAGAAAAAGGCGGAAAGAAGAAGTAATACGAACAGCACCCCTATCAGGGCTGATAGTGGAACGTCATCGCCCAAAGGACGAGTCCCTCCGTAATGAACCGCGACGGCCTCAGTTCAGCAGTACGCCGGCTGGCTGTCAAGGAACCAGCGCGCCCCCGGCGCTTACCCCCAGCTGCGATTGAGCAACACCTCGAGTATGACGCGGCTGCCGAAATAGCCGAGGAAGAGCAATGCGAATCCGCCGAGGTACAGATAGACGGCCCGCTTGCCGCGCCAGCCGGCAAAGTGTCGACCCGCGAGCAGTATGCCGAACACGATCAGCGCCAGCAGTGACAGCACCGTTTTGTGCACGAGGTGTTGTGCGAAAAGATTCTCGACAAAGGTGATTCCGAGTAGTATCGACGCCGCCAGCACGGTGATACCTATTGTCGTTACCCCATACAAGACGCGTTCTGTCGTTTCGAGCGGTGCGAACAGCTGATTGACGACCGATAGCCTGGCGGCTTGCAGGCGACGGTCCTGAACAAGGGCGTATATGGCGACGATGGCGCCCGCCGTCAGCAATCCGTAGGCAAACATTGCAGTGAATACGTGGGTCTGCAATTGCCAGCTAAGCCCGCTACCTGCCACGACCGCAATATCCGGCTTCGTTGCCAGAGCCGTAGGTGCTGCAAGTACTATGAGGCCGGCCGATACACCACGCAAGTCGGCGTCGATTGCGGCAAGTGTGCCTATTATTGCCAGTTGCAGGCCGATCAGTGAGATCGACGACAACAGCGAAACATGAATGGCGCCGCCATGCGTCAACGAGTCGAGCAGCGTGATGCCATGCATGGCCACCGCAACAATCGCGAACAGGAATGCTCCGCTCCGCATCAGTCCAACGCGCGGAGAGTCGGGCTGCAGCCTGCTGGTGGCGAAGGCGACGGCCGCAACCAGGTACAGAAATGGAATTGTGATTTGAAACACAGAAACCCGTGGGTTGATAACCTACCGTTCCGTCGAATGCATCATCCCACATGGTGAAGGGCAATAGAACCCTCGACGATATGCGTATACAAATACTGGGTTGCAGCGGCGGTATTGGTGCGGGATCACGTGTGCAGCCCGGGCGATACGATCGAAATCAATCACCGGGATTTCTACGCCATTGACGTCATGCACAGCGTGCCATCGTTGGGCTTCACCGTGCAGAACTCCGGCGGCGCATTTTCTTGAAGTGCGATTCGGGCCAAACGCAATCGCGGTTCAAGAACCGCTCCAACAATCACGCTTCGAG
>DAOWGY010000215.1 GCA_030641695.1 Gammaproteobacteria bacterium | reverse complement strand
CATCGGTTGATCATGGCATCGGCAGCGACATCGGGCGTTCTGACACTCCAGGTGTTCAGCAGGCTGTCCCATTGCTGGCGAAGGACTTTGTAGCGTTGATCAAGCCAATCCCGGCGACATGACCGGGTGATAAGTTCGATCGCGGCAAGCCGGCTATCCGCCGCACCCAAAACAAAGTGAAAATCACGGGTTTCACCGGGCTGCATCTCTATATGCACCTGGTAGATGGAGCAGGGATACGCGTTCGGTTCGACCCGGTCCGACAGTCCAACGGCAGCGAGTCCTGCCGGTGCCGCCCACGATCGTTGCCTGCCAAAGAATTCGCTACCGTCACAGCTGACACCGTGAGCGGGCAGCTCCGATGCGACGAACGCCATTTCCTCGCCAGCGTGTCGAACGAAGCCGTTTCGCACCAGCAAAGCGCCTGTTTCGCTATCTCGCTCGGGCAACAACAGGTGCCGGTCATAGCCGTGCGCGTTGCCTAGCAACCATTCCACAGCATAGGTAACGGTCAGTCGCCTGGCGCGGGGCCATTGGTTGGTAAGGCGTATCCGCAAGAACTTCACCGGATACTCAGCATCAACGAACACCTGTAGTCGCTGCTCCAGACCGTGACGATTGTGTTCGAACAGCGACTCACCGATGGCATGGGTGATTCGATATGGCGTGCCGTCGGCTCGCGATTGTGGTGTCAATGACCAGCTTTTGCCGGTCTCTTCATCCCGAACGTAAACGGCCTCACCGGTCCGGTCCAGGACCGGGTCATTGCTCCACGGCGTCAGCCGATTTTCGCTGCTGTTGCCCCACCAGGTACACATTGATCCGGCTTCACTCACCAGGGTGCCGAAATCGGGATTGGCCAATACGTTGCACCACGGCGCCGGTGTTCTAATGTTGTCCGAGATCAGCAGCATATAACCGTCAAGATCCGGCCGCATGCCGCCCAATCGGTTTTGCAATATCAAATCGCCTGGTAGGGTAACGGGCGCGATTGGCTCGCTCGACAGCGGCGCAGAGGGCTGCGGCACGAAAGCCGGCATGAAGACAGGAAGTTGATCCGTCGCGTCGCGTAGCGCAGCCATCGAGTAGTCACGCGTGTCGATGAACAGGCGAGCCGCGGCAATAAGGTTTGATTCTTCGTCAGCGGGGAGGTTTTGCACTGGTACGATAAATGCTTGAGCGCCATCGCGTTCACGACCCGGCGGAAGCTGTGTTTCTATAAGTTGTCGTAGCCGATCATTGGTCTGGAACGTGTAGCCGCCCTTTGTGTTGTCGAGAAATACGGCGTCAAGCGCGAAGTCCTTGCGACTTAAATAGCGGATGCGTTTCAATAACGCCTCGGCCGATTTGAGGTCTTCCTCAGCGTCAACGCGGAGCGTGACGATGGGTCGGTCGCCGGAGATTCCGTGCCGCCACAGGGAGTCCTGAACGTGGTGCACGTCATCAAACGCATCGTGGCGGATGTGTGGAATTGTTCGCGGCCAGAGTATCTTCGCTAGTAATTGAAATGATGCCTGCACCGTATCGGCATCTACCCGCATAGCGGTCATTTCTCTTTCGCTCGACAGGCGCGCCGCGTGGACGACCCAATTAATGCGCTCCAGGGATCGGAACGATTGCAGTGCGTCCAGTGCGCTGGCGCGACTGTCCGAGACAGACGTTAAAAAGGCACACTGCACGGTGGAGCGCGGCGGAATATCCAGGGTCAATATGATCGACGCACAGGGATCGAGATTGTCGGTGGCCGTACTGCTGAATGTAAAGTCGGGATTCGTTAGCGCCGCCGGCCTGGCAGGATCCGCGCCGCGGCCAAAGAACGCTTGGCGATTAACTTCGAATTGCCGCGCGATTTCTCGATCGCCTTGCGTGATGGCAGTATGAGCGAGGTACATGGGCGGTTGATCCTGCTCCCGGGGCCGGCGGCGAAACAACAACGTACGCTCATCCTCGAGATGCTGAAATTCGACAAACAATTTGTTAAACGTCTGATGGCGACGATCCACAGCCTCCGGACCCAGAACCGGTTCACAGTAAGATGACAGCATGACGTGACGGGTGGTCGGCCCGTCGTTGGTGATCGTAATGCGGCGAATTTCTGTATCTGTGGCGGGAGCAACCGTGATGGTCATGCGCATCAGGATTTCTTTGCGGCGCGCCCGAAATTCAGCTGTGTGTGGCGCGAACAGCGTTTCAACATCGTCGGGCAGTGGTCGGCCACCAAGGCACCTCAGATGGTCACTATCCAGATCCTTGAGATAGACGCGCGTGCCGCCGGTCCGTCCCTCGACATGCGGGTTCCAGCGCGTCGCCGCCATGCCTCGCCAATACAGTGCACCGCCCCCATGATCAGATACTCGACACGAGAGACGTCCATTGGACAGTAGTGCCAGCTCCGGCATCGCCGGTTCGACTGGCCATTGGGAAACGGTGGCCGGCGTCGCCGGCAGCTCCTTGAGCGGCGATGGTAGCCGCTCCAACGGTCTAGTCTGCATGCGTTGTGGCAGTTGCTCGTGGAGCAAGTACTCAACACTGGCAATGTGTGGATCGCGATGGAATCGGCGCACTGTTTCATCGCGGTGTAGGGCATTTCCGATCGCCACCAGAATCATCCCCTGGTGATGCGACATGTAGGATTGCACCACTCGCGGGCGGGCGGGTCGCGGTTTATGCGCATCGCCGAAATCCAGCGCCTCGTACAGACCGTATTGACCCGATGCGTTGAGGCTGATCAGTTGGCGTAGATTGCGTAGTGTCTCTGTGGGTGCATACGGCAGGGCCAACGCACTTGAATAACTGGAGACGACCAGCCGTTCCCCTTGATCCCACTTAAGTCCGAGCTTGGGAATGCCGAAAGCGAAGTATTGGTAATGATTCTGTTGATCAAATTGCGCGTAGCCTGACTCGGAAATACCCCATGGGATACCGTGTTCGCGGCCGAAACGAATTTGCTCTTTGACGGCGCCTTCGCAACTTTGGTTGAGCAGACCACTCGGCGGGCCGTGCACGAGCAATCGCGGCATCAGATACTCGAATGCAGTCGCGCTCCAGGACAGCAAGATTCGAAGTCCGTGGATGCGAGTGAGCGGGCGACCCAAATGCATCCAGTGCTTGGCCGGGATGTCGCCCTTGGCAATCGCGACGAAGCTCGCGATGCGCGCCTCGGATGCCAGCAAATCGTAATAGCTGGTGTCTTGCTCGCCGGTGCTGGCGTTATAGCCGACTCGAAACAGATTTCGCGTAAAATCGTACAAGAATCCAAAGTCGGTGCCCTCAATCAGTGTACCGGTGATGCGGGCAAGCGCTTGCCGTGATTGATCCAGACTATCCACTGCTGTCAGCGCGCCGGCGATGTCGTGTCGCAGCGTTTCAAGCCATGCGATGGCATCACTAATAGAATCATCATTCGTAATGTGGGCGAGCTTCGCTAACAAATCTGAGGTCAATTCGGCCGCTGCCTCGAATCGTTCCGTCAATCCACTGGCGTCTCGTAACACACTCAGGTATCTGGCAAGCGTCTCGAATTGCGCTTGATTTCCTGGCCGCAAGAAGAAAGCCGGTGGTGTCGACAGTCGCCCTGACCATGGCGCAAAAAGATCAAGGTCCGCCAGAATGATGCGGATGCGCTTGCGAAACACTTGCGTATTCTCACGAAAATGAGCAATTTCTTCGGCACTCCAGCGGTTCGGATTCTGATCCAGCGAGGCCAGGAATGCCTGTTCAATGTCGGCACAATATTTGTCTTCGAATTGGTGCGCGCTGGCCAACAGCTGATCGCTATCGACCAAGGCTGCTTGCGCCGCATCAAGGGCATCAATCAATGCCCGTGTTGGGCCATCGGCTTCAGGAGATTCATCCGGGAAAAGCCGGCGTCGCAGAGCAGCCAATTCGTCGCACAGTCCGTAAACAGTGCGTTCGACCGGATGCAAATTGTGAGGCAGTTCTTCGAGCGTTTGTCGAACGGTTATCAGCGCGGCAATGAGGTTACCGCTGTCAACGGTTGACACATAACGTGGTTCGAGTGGATGGAAATCACGGGTCGAGTACCAGTTGAAAAGATGGCCTCGATATTTTTGCAGTCGCTGGATAGATGCCAAAGAGCTCGTCAATCGTGTAAGGAATTGGCGCTGTCCTAGATATCCGAAGTCGTACGCGGTTACCGTTGACAGCAGCATCATGCCAATATTGGTAGGCGATGTGCGCTCGGCGATTGTTCGCTTCGGATACTCCTGCACGTTATCGGGCGGTAGCCAATGGGTCTCGGGACCGACGAAACGCTCAAAGAAGCGCCAGGTATCATGCGCGATACCGCGAAGGAGCAGGGCGTCGGATTCAGACAGCGGTAGCGACGGTTGCACCTCGGTGTAGCGGCCGAGGCGAAGCGCGATCAACGGGGAAAAAAGCCAAAGTACCAGCAAGGCGCTCGCTGCCACCATCGCCTGTGGATTGAAAGTGAGAACAACGAAACTGGTAACCACCGCTGTCGCTGGACCGAACCACAAGCTTCGCCAGAGACCTAAGGCTCTGCTGGTCTTGCCGATAGCGCGTGAGACCGCTGCGGCGGTTGACCACTCCAGCATTCGTCGGCGGCTGATGCTGACGCGATAGAGGGTTCGCAGCACCGCATCGACGACAACAATGGCCTCGGCCGGCAAGAAAACGAGTGCCAGCAGCCATCTCCCTGCGTCCGCACCGGTACGTCCTGTCAGGTTTCGTAAGCTCGATTTTATGGTACCCCAGCGCCACAGACTGGTACGAAACGCCAGCATGATACGCAATAGAATCGGCAGACCGGGAAATAACGCAAACACCAGGGTCCAGACGAGGGGACTACCCGGCAGCCAAACCCAGCCGAGAATCAGCAGCACCAAGATCGCTGGTGTGACCAGACTTCGGCGAAGATTATCAAACAACTTCCAGCGCCCGATGATGCCCGGCTGAAACGGACGCACATCGCGATTTCTTGCCGAGAATACCCAGGGTACGAGTTGCCAATCACCTCGGACCCAGCGGTGCAGTCGTCTTAGGTAAACGAGGTAGTTGGAGGGGTAATTCTCCAGCAGTACGATATCTGAAGCGAGACCAGCCCGACCGAGCAACCCTTCAAGCAGATCGTGACTCAATACCGAATTGGTCGGGATCCGCTTGGCAACACTGCGTCGAAATGCATCCAGATCGTAGATGCCCTTGCCTGCGAACATCGCCTCGCCAAACAAATCCTGATAGACGTCGGAAACGGCGTGAGTATATAGATCAAGCGTCACGTCGCCGGCGAAAATTCTCGCGAATCGCGTAATCGCACCGGTAACGGGGTTGGTTTCGAGAAGTGGTTGCAGGACCGTATAACCACCGATAACACGCTCGGTGCCCTCGTCGAAACGGGGTCGGTTGAGTGGGTGTGCCATTGTGCCGATAAGTCGCGCCGCGGTGCCAGTCGGCATGTAACTGTCCGCGTCCAGCGTGATGACGTATTTAATACCCTGGAAGTCAGGAAAATCACCGCCATGTTGCACAACGTAGCTGGTGTCAGTGTCGCCCCGTAGGAGTTCATTGAATTCTTCAAGCTTGCCGCGCTTTCGTTCCCAGCCCATCCATTGCAGAGAGTTTTCATTCCACAGTCGGCGTCTGTGAAACAGAAGAAACGGCTGAACGCTGTCTTTCTCGTAGCGCTTGTTCAGATCGTCGATACCGGTCAGTGCTTGCTCCAGCAGCGCCTGATCTTCCGGCATTTCGGAGCCCGTCGCATCGGTGAAATCACTCAGAAGAGCGAAGCGTAATCGAGGATCTGAATTGCCCAGGTAGTTGCGTTCCAGTGTCGCTAGATTCTCGGCAATATCCGCAGTAGAGGCCAGCATCATCGGCACGACGACGATGGATTCTTGCCCCGCCGCAATACCGTCGGTGAAATCCAGCTTTGGCAGCTGCCGCGGTGCCACTGTCACGGACACGAGGAAATTGACGGCGCCGATGCTGACAGAGAGCAATGGAACCAGTGCGATCAGGGCAGCTGCAACGCTCATGATCGGGCTGGCATTTTCCGCTCGGAGGCCGAGCATCAATGCGATGCTGCCCGATGCCGCCAGCCCCACGATGGCAAAGAGATACAACCCGGCGCAGTGCTTACTCAGATGTTGTTTGACGCGTTCTACGAAGGATGGACGGTAGTTAACGGCCTTTTCAAGTGGCTTTCGGCCTTTGTCGATCAGAAAGTAGCCGATGTGCTGGCGGTGCGCGGCGGCACTGGTTTCTTTTTCCGTTTGTGCCAATCGTAGTGCTGTTTCTGCTACTTCCCGTTGCTCGAACGCCGTGCGTTTGGCGATTTGTTCGACTGCACGACGGTAGTCATCACGCGTGGAAAAATCCATCTGCACATAGAAGCCGGACGGGTCCTGCCTCAACGTGCGCTCGACCGAGCTCGTCTGCTCAACGAAACTCCGCCAATCAGACGTTGCAACGGTTCGGAGACTGATAATGCAGCCGACAATCACTGTTGTGCCGTCATTCTCGATGTCCTGGGTGACAGCACTCGTGGTTTCCTGGCTGATTTCCGCCGCTTCACACAAGCGCGCCAGTAGCGTTATGCGCAGCGCGGTCGGTATGGCCCACAATTCCCCCAACGTCAATCGAGTTGCGGTATCCGTTGTGGACCGAAAGCCGCGGCAATACTGCTCGAGGTATGCACGATCGATCGGCAGCCCGGATTGCTCGATAATTTGATCGACCAGGGCAAATATGCGCGGGGTTTTCCGACCGTCTGCCTGCACGACCGTTGGCAGCTGTCGGTGATACGCGGTCGGCAAATCGATTTCGATTTGCTGCAGTGCCTGGCGCACCAGATGGCCATTGTCCAGCAGCCAGCGCGCATGCGGCATCTGCCGTAAGGCTTCCAGATCAACACGAGCGACCTGCTCTAGAACGGCATCGAATCGGCGCTCGATGCGTCGCCGAATAGACTTTCCGCTTTCACGCCGGCGAAATAAGCCTGCTCTCCGATTGGCCTGTCCGGCATACGCAGGCAATCCCGTACCATTCCCGAGCACGGCTTAGCCTACTTCAAGACGCTGCTCACCAAGGTAGACAGAGCGAAAATTGCTAGCGAGGCCTTCTCCGGTAGGCGGACGCAGAATGAACAACGGTCGATGTGAACAGAGGATCAGTG
>DAOWGY010000034.1 GCA_030641695.1 Gammaproteobacteria bacterium | reverse complement strand
GTCCTGCGGGAGTTTGCGTTTCCTTTCAGGTCGTCTGCGACGCTGATCGCCCTGGGTACCTTCATGTTGCTCATGGCTCTCGTGTCAGCGGCCGGCAGGCTGGGCATCTGGCTGGCAGTTCTGGTTATCCCGGCGTTTCTCCGCTACCTGACGATGATCGCCGAAGCACGCGCAAGGGGCAGAGAAGCGGCAACGCCCGGGATCGAATACTTCACGCTCGCAGGCAATGTGTGGACATTGTTTCCGGTCATTCCCGTCGTCGCGATGGCGTTTCTCGTGCGCGAGACAGGAGAGAGGTTCGGCGATTTGCCGGCAATGATTCTCAGTTTAGGACTTGTTGGATTGCTACCAGCAATTATCGGCGTACTGGTGATCACCCACTCGCCGTTGCAGAGCATCGACCCGCGCGCAATGGGCAGACTGATTCGTCGCTGCGGAACAGACTACTGGTACGCGCCTGCGACCGCGGCGCTAATCGTCCTGATGCCGACATTGCTGGGCGTGTTGCCGACATGGTTGCAGAACATGGTGGAGGTCTGCCTGCTGGCCTCATTTTTTGCTGTAACCGGTGCGATAATCGGGCGCGCGAATCTGCTTGACGAGATCGACATACCGGATGCGACAGGGCCGGATGCGGAGAAGGTAGCGTCAGGATTGCAAAGCGAGCGCGTCAAAGTCCTGAATCACGGCTATGGATTCGTGAGCCGCGGCAATCGCGACGGCGGGCTCGAGCACATTTATGACTGGCTCGTCAAAGACCCGGATCCCGAGGAGGCATGGCCGTGGTTCCTCGAGCAGATGTTGCGCTGGGAAGATAACTTTGCGGGTCTGTTGCTGGCGCAGCAATATCTCGGCCGTTTGCTCGAGCACAATGACAAGGTTGCTGCCGTGAAGCTGATGATGCGTTGCCGCCTGGTGAATGAGACGTTTCGGCCGCTGAAAGCCGATCTCCCCAGGGCGATTGCGGCGGCAGAGGCGTGCCGCAACGATGAGTTGGCAAACGTCCTCAGCCGTTAGTCGGAATGCAGCGGTGCCTGCGCGACAACAAGCCGTTGAACCAATGTGCGGCTGCGAGCATTAGCGCGCCACTGATTGTGAATACGCGGTCGGCAACGATGCCGAGACTGGCGTGGGCAACGGTTGCTCCGATCAATAGCAGTAAGAGGCCGGCGATGGCCGCGAACACGACCCGCTGATTGCGATGCTTGTTGAAGCCGAGGCCGATCGCCACGACGCTGAGCGGTACGACGATGTACAGCATCTGCGCGTGCAGGTGACCCTCGGCAAATGGCATCAGGATTGGCAACGCACCCACAACAAACGGCAGTGCCAGACAGTGCAACAAGCACAGTCCCGACAGTCCGACAGCCGCGCCGTCGAGCCAGTCCGTCGATTTCATGGGTGTTTGATTCATCAGGCGTTGCCGTTATGCTGGACCAGCCGCGACTCGCGGCGTAGCGGTTTCGGGCGCAAATGATATAGTATAACAATATCGGCAGCAACCCTTTATAAATCAGGTATTTACCAAGATTCTGATCACGCTGAGGAACCCATGGACAAACGCCTTCTGACCATTCTTCGTTGCCCGGTGACGCACAAGGGGCTCGCGATCGCCCGGCGCGACACGCTCGATCGCGTGAATAAGGCGATCGAAGCCGGCACCGTGTCGAATCGAGACGGCAGTGTTTTATCGGAGCCGCTCGGCGAGGCACTCATTACCGACGACGAGAAACTGGTTTACCCGGTCGCGAACGGCATTCCGGTGCTACTCGAAGGCGAATCGATCAACCTCGACCAGCTCGGCTGAAGCGCCCGCCGTGCTTGCGATCCGGAGTCGCCACTGTATGATCCGAAGGCAAAGCAGCCACACGTGATTGCGTGAAAATCCAGGCAAATCAGCTCTCGTCTCACCTGAAAAACAACCTGGCGTCCTGTTACCTGGTCTCTGGTGATGAGCACCTGCTCGTCGACGAGGCGCTCGATGGCATTCGCCACGCGGCGCACGAAAAAGGCTTCACATCTCGCGAATCGCACGTCGCCACGAAGTGGTTCGACTGGGGTGCCTTGGCGGCATCGAGTGCCAATCTGTCGCTATTCGCAGAACAGCGCATCATCGAGTTGCGCCTGCCGACCGGCAAGCCGGGAAGGGACGGCAGCAATGCCATCGTCGATCTCGTGGAGCAACTGGGGCCGGAGCTGATGCTGATCGTCAGCACGCCGAAACTCGACAAGAACGGCAATTCATCGAAGTGGGTCAAGACGCTCGACGCTGCCGGTGTCTTTGTACCCGTGTGGCCCGTGGACGTGCGTGAATTGCCGGGCTGGATCGCCGGACGAATGCGTGCCGCCGGGCTGCAACCCGATCGGAGTGCCGCAGCCATGATTGCAGATCGCGTCGAGGGTAACTTGCTCGCAGCCCGGCAGGAAATCGAAAAACTTCGACTGTTGCTCGGTGAAGGGCCGGTCACTGCGGAGGACGTCGCCAGCGCAGTTGCCAACAGCAGCCGCTACGATGTCTACAAACTCGTCGACGCGGCACTTGCGGGAGATGCCCGTCGCGCCGTGAAAATACTCGGCGGGCTGCGTGCCGAGGGCGTGGAACCGATCATCGTTTTCTGGGCGCTCGGCCGTGAATTGCGTTTGCTCGCCGGTCTTAGTGATGCAGTGAGGCAACGGGTCGACCTGGGTTCGGCGATGCAAAAGGCGCGAGTGTGGCGCAGTCGCCAGGCACTGGTGCGCAACTGTGTAAGTCGCCTGCCCAACGGCGCCTGCCATCGCCTGTTGCAGGCGACCGGCCGGGGTGACGCTGCTGCGAAAGGTCAATCGCGTGACGACCCTTGGCAAGTGGCAATCAATGTCGTACTCGGCCTCGCGCTCGGTGGCCAAAAAGCCGCATGAGCAGGACGGGCACAGGCGAAGCGCGCCGATGACCCCGATCGGCATCTTCGGTGGCACATTCGACCCGATTCACTACGGCCATTTGCGAACCGCTTTCGAGATGCTGCAGGCGCTGGCGTTCGAGCAGGTGCGCTTTACGCCGGCTGGAGACCCGCCGCATCGCGGCATCACCTTTGCCGATGCAGAGCTGCGTCTGCAAATGGTGCAGCGGGCGACGGAGGGGCAGCCGGGCTTCAACGTCGATGACAGGGAACTGCGACGCGATGGCCCGTCATACTCGATCGATACGCTGATTAGCCTTCGTGAGGAATTTCCGGACCGCTCGTTGGGTCTGATTCTCGGTATGGACGCCTTTCTCGGACTGCCGCAATGGCACCGCTGGGATGAAATCCTGGATTTCGCTCACATAGTGGTTGCCCATCGTCCGGGCTGGCGGGCGCCGGATTACGGCGCGCTCGGCGATTTGCTCAGTGAACGCAGCACACACCGGGTTAGCGATCTGCACGAAACGCACCATGGCCTTATCCACGTTCACGCAGTGACGCAGCTGGAGATCGCGTCGACGGAAATCAGGGACCTTGTCGCGGCCGGCCGCGACCCACGCTTTCTGATGCCGGACGCGGTGCGACACCTGATTATCGAGAGTGGTTGTTATGCGACTGAAAATTCCTGATTGAGGAGAACGGAAACGTATGAAAAAGAGCATCGCGCATGAATAGCGAGCAATTGAGTAACCTGGTCATCGATGCGCTCGATGACATCAAGGCGGAGGATATCGTCAAGCTCGATGTCCGCGATATGACGACCGTTACCGACTACATGGTCGTCGCGAGCGGCACCTCGAACCGGCACGTGAAGGCACTGGTCGAGAATGTGGCGGAAAAGGCCTCCAAAGCAGGCCACAAGCCGATCGGCATCGAAGGTGAAGGCGGCGGCGAGTGGGTATTGCTGGACCTCCAGGACACGCTCGTGCACGTCATGCTGCCCAAAGTGCGTGAATTCTATAACCTCGAAAAACTCTGGTCGCTCGGTCCGGTCAGAGACCTTGCCGCGACGGACCGCTGAGGCGTGCCCCGCAGGGCGTTCAGAACGTGCATATTCGGCTGCTAGCCGTCGGCGACCGCCAGCCACCATGGGTCGACGACGCGTTTCGACTCTACAGCGGGCGTTTCCCGCCGCAGTGGAAGTTCAGGCTGGACGTCATCGCGACCGCAAAAAGAAGCAAAGCCGACAGCGCGAAGCGTGCCATCGAGACCGAAGGTAAGCTGATACTCGGCAAGCTCACCGCTGACGAGCGGGCTGTGCTGCTCGACGAGAGAGGCAAGCAAATGACCAGCAAATCCCTGGCGGGACGTTTATCCGACTGGCAGACCGACGGTCGTGACCTGTGCCTGATTATCGGCGGGCCGGACGGCGTTTCGGACCGCTGCCGGCAGCGCGCTGATTTCATATGGTCGTTGTCGGACCTGACCTTGCCGCATGGCCTCGCCCGCGTACTGCTCGCAGAGCAAATGTATCGTGCCTGGTCGCTGAATTCCGGCCACCCCTACCATCGCTCCTGACTCACGCCCGCTACCCCGATGTCCGTCCCATTGCTGCACCTCGCCTCTTCATCGCCTCGCCGTGGCGCCATACTCGAGCAGATGGGACTCGAATTCTCGGCGGCCGGCGTGGATATCGACGAGCGCCCGCACCCCGGAGAATCCGCAGATATCATGGTCGTCCGTCTAGCTGTCGAAAAGGCGGGTGCGGCGTGCTGCGACCCGGAAACCGTCGTCATAGGCGCCGATACGGCCGTCGTGCTGGACGACGAGGTATTCGGCAAACCCTGCGACGAGGCGGACGGGCTGCGTATGCTGGCGGCACTGTCCGGCTGCAGTCACCAGGTCATGACCGGCGTTGCCGTGCGCTCGGCGCGAGGCGTCGAGAGCGTGCTGTCGGTCACGGAGGTAAAATTTCGCGATATCGGTCCTGACGAGGCGCGCGAGTACTGGCAAAGTGGGGAACCCCGTGACAAGGCGGGAGCCTACGCGATCCAGGGCCTCGCGGGCGACTTCGTCGAGGCCGTCACGGGTAGTTACACCGGCGTCGTTGGTTTGCCGGTTTTCGAGACCGCGCGCCTGTTGCAGATGGCCGGTATCGAGCCTGCGGCCGACCTGAAGGACCGACTATGAGCGACGAGTCGCTAAAAGAAGAAATTCTGATCAATGTGACACCATCCGAGGTGCGAGCCGCTCTGCTCGAAAACGGCGTGCTGCAGGAGGTATTCATCGAGCGCGCGGCGCGTCGCGGTCTGATCAGCAATATTTACAATGGCAAGGTGTCGCGCGTGCTGCCGGGCATGCAGGCGGCTTTCATCGATATCGGTCTGGATCGAACGGCGTTCTTGCACGCATCCGACATCGCGCACGATGGCGACCGGGAAGATGCGCCTGAGGAGGAACTGCCCGATATTCGGAAACTGGTCCGGGAAGGCGACCAGTTGCTCGTACAGGTCGCCAAGGACCCGCTGGGCAACAAGGGAGCGCGACTCACGACGTTCATCACATTGCCCTCGCGACACCTTGTATTACTGCCCAGGAGCGTCAGCGTCGGCATTTCCGCGCGCATCGAACTGGACGAGGAACGCGACCGCCTGCGCAGCATGGTCGAGGGCTTGTTGTCCGACTTCGGTCTCGAGTGCGGCGCGATCGTGCGCACGGTTGCCGAGGGCACGGAACGGGACGCGCTGGAGGCCGACCTCAAGTATCTCATTAAACTCTGGGGCGTCATTCAGCAACGGTGCAGTAACCATGGCGTAAAACAGATGGTGAACGAGGACTTGTCCTTGCCGCTGCGCGTGTTGCGCGATCTCGTGACGGTTGATGTCGAAACGATACTCGTCGACTCGAAGGACGATTTCGAGGCAATGCACGAGTTTGCGGCGACGTTCCTGCCCGGGGTCGAGTCGCGGCTGGAACTGTATCAACGGCGCCGGCCGATCTTCGACCTGCACGGCATCGAGGACGAGATTCGCAAGGCCCTGGACCGGAGCATCCCGTTGAAGTCGGGTGGTTACCTGATATTTGATCAGACGGAGGCGATGACGACGATCGATGTGAATACGGGTGCCTACGTCGGCCACCGCAACCTTGAGGAGACGATCTATCGGACCAACCTCGAGGCGGCCATGAGCATTGCGAGGCAACTGCGGCTCCGAAACCTCGGCGGCATCATCATCATCGATTTCATCGATATGGAAGAGGTATCACATCGCGAGAATGTCCTTGCCGTGCTCGAGCAGGCGCTGGCAAGCGACCACGCGCGTCACCAGATCACGCCGGTGTCGCCGCTCGGCCTGGTCGAGATGACGCGCAAGCGTACGCGCGAGAGTTTGCAGCATATTCTCTGTGAAGATTGTCCAAGCTGCGAAGGGCGCGGCTTCGTGCTGACGGCCGAGACCGTCTGTTTCGAGATTTTTCGCGAAATTATCCGCCAGGCGCGACAATTCGAGTTCGACGAAGCCCTGGTGCTCGCGCATCAGGACGTTATCGAACTGTTGCTCGATGAACAGGCGACCAGTCTCGCAGTGCTCGGCGAGCAGACCGGCAAGTCGATCCGCCTGCAAACGGAGTCGCTCTACCTGCAAGACCAGTTCGATGTCGTCCTGATTTAACGCGACACGGTATATCGTTCATGACAAAGTTTCTGCAACGCCTGTTCAAGTTCTTCGCCTACCTGGCGGCCGGCGTTGTTATTCTGCTTGCTATCGCCGTTGGCCTGTTTCGCCTGTTGCTGCCTCGACTTCCGGAGTATCAGGACGAGATCAAAGCCTGGGCCAGTGACGCGATCGGCATGCGGGTCAATTTTTCCGGCATGGACGCTCGCTGGGGACTCAGCGGTCCGCAGCTCGAATTCTATGATGCGGAACTCATTCGTGGCAGCACCATGCAGCGCATCGTTGCCGCGGAACAGGTCAGTGTCGGCGTCGCGCTGACCCGATTGCTCGTCGATCGCACCCTGGTTATCGATCGGGTCGTTGTGCGCGACACGAGTGTCGAGATCCGGCAGCTGCCGAACGGCCGTTGGTGGATCCAGGGTATGCCGGCGGATGATCTGCTGAATTTCTACACTCCGGGCAACGGCGACCTCGGGGACGTCGAGATCATTGCCGACGAAGTGGAACTGCAATTAATTCGGCCCGGCGACGAACGACCCACGTATTTCGACATTGATCGGGCGACCGTGCGCAGTGACGAGCAACGCCTCGCGATCGACGCGACTGTCGGGCTGCCCGATTCGCTGGGCGGGCAATTGCGAATCGCTGCGACACAGTTACTGGGCGAGCCGGAGCAAAGCCGCGCCTGGGACATTACGGTCGAGGCAAGCGACCTGATTCTGCCGGGTCTCGTTGCATTCGACGACACGCGCCGCTGGCCCCTGACATCGGGCACGGGCAACCTCGACGTATCGTTCGCCTGGGTTGACGATGGTGTCCAGAGCGCAACCGCGGAATTCGAATTCGATGAAATTACCATTGCCGCGCGTGAAGAATTCTCC
Organism: Gammaproteobacteria bacterium; assembly: GCA_030641695.1. GTDB lineage: Bacteria > Pseudomonadota > Gammaproteobacteria > Steroidobacterales > Woeseiaceae > UBA1847. Next base: position 10,701 of record DAOWGY010000034.1, on the reverse strand, counting down.
ATGGTCGGCCGTGTCGAGTATCGCAGCGATCCCGACGGCTGGCTGGCGGCGGCGGACGACTTTCGTATCAGTACCTCGACGGGCACTTGGCCGGAGTCTTCACTGCACCTCGAGACGAGCATCGATCGCGATGGCAACATCGTCATGCTCGACGCCCGCGGTGACTTTCTGAACCTGCACGACATCAACCTGGTTGCGCCGTTGCTCGACGACGAGCGACGCCGAATGCTCGAGAAACTTGCACCGGACGGTATCGTTCGCAACCTGGAGGCAACGCTGTCGGACATCCATACGGACACGCCTCGCTACGCGGTGTCGGCCGATCTCGAGGATGTCGGTATCGCCGCCGCCGACGGGCGTCCGGGGTTGCGGGGTTTCACTGGTCGCCTGCGCGCGGATCGATCCGGAGGGCGGCTGGAGATACGTTCGGACGACATGGTGCTGGATCTCGCCGAACACCTCACCGAGCCCGTACCGATAGACGATGCACGTGGCACAGTCATCTGGCGCCGCAGCGGTGACCGAATAACGGTGTTGTCCGACAACATTGCAATCCGCAATGCCGATTTCGACAGTCAAAGCAACGTTCAGGTGACGCTCGATAAGGGCGCCGCGCCGGTTATCGACCTGGCTTCCAACTGGAGCATCACGGACATTGGCTCGGCCAAGCGTTTTATTCCTACGACCGTCATGCACACGAAGCTTTATGACTGGTTCCAGAGTGCGCTGGTGTCGGGCCGGATCCCAAGGGGCACTACGCGACTTTACGGCCCGCTGGACAAGTTTCCGTTTGACGGCGGCGAGGGTCGCTTCCTGCTGCAGGCCGAGGTGCGCGATTCGACGTTCAAGTTCCTGCCGGAGTGGCCGGCGGCGGAGATCATCGACATGGACGTCGTCCTGGACAATACGCGCCTCTATACGGTGAACAATCGCTCGATCAATCATGGCCGCGAAATTGTGGATGCACAGATCGAGATTGACGACGTCCGAAAGCCTGTACTGACGATCGATTCGTTCTCCACGGGGAGCCTCGAATCCATACACAACTACGCACAGAACAGCCCGATCCGGCGCCTGTTCGGTGGCCACCTGGGACGCGTTCGGGTTACAGGTGACGCCACCTTTAAACTAGATCTCACCGTGCCGATCGCGGACTGGCGCAACTTCACATTTGCAGCACGAATCGTCAGTAACGAAGGGACGTTGCAGGTCGACGGTTTCAATCCGCCGATCACCGGGCTGACCGGTGCGGTCACGTTCGACCGTCAGAACGTGCGGAGTGAGGCACTTGGCGGACAGTTCCTCGGCCAGCCCGTTTCCATCGATGTTATGAACGTGCCGGAGGATATGCCGGAATTCCAGATTCTGGCGAGGGCGCGCGGCAATGTGCAGGCCGGGAATCTGGTTGAGGGACTCGGGCTGCCGATTGCTGGACTTGTCGACGGTCAGACCGATTACGAGGTCGACCTGATGTTTCCGCGCGGCCGTCAGGAGCCACCGGTTCCCTTCACGGTACGGGTCAGGAGCGACCTGGTGGGCCTCGCGGTCGACCTGCCCGAGCCGTTCCTGAAGCCTGTCGATGAGAAGGCGGGTGTCACGGCCGACATCGCGTTCATTCCTGGTGGTCAGCGCATTGAAAGCAGGGGTACCGCCGATGGCGGCATTAGCTGGCAGATTGCCTTTGCGCATGACGGCGAAATCTGGGACCTCGAGCGTGGCACGCTGACACTCGGCGGCGGCGAGAGCAGTATTGCAGAAACTCGCGGCCTGCACATACGTGGCAATATCGACAGCACCCGGCTTGACGACTGGTTGCAGCTGTCTCGCGGGGACGAGGCACGCACGGGCACCGCGGATCGTATTCGGTCGATCGATGTGAACGTGGGCGATCTTCTCATTCTCGGCCAACGCCTGCAGGATCATCGTGTACGGGTCGATCGCAGTGCGCGCGACTGGCTCGTGCAGTTCGATGGCGACAGCGTCGTGGGTTCCGTGTTCGTCCCCTACGATTTCGGATCGGATCGTGCGTTAGTGATGGACATGGAACGACTGATCCTCCCCGGCGATCCACAAAGTCCTGCCGAGTTGGGCGAGCAGGTCGATCCGCGCACACTGCCACCGATCACGCTGAAGACGCAGGAGTTCGCGATCGGTGATCGCTTCTTCGGTGCTGTGGAGGCGCAGCTTGCGCGCACGGGCGAAGGCCTCGTCGCCGACGCCTTTACGGCGAAGGACGACACTTTCGAGATCGTTGGGAACGCACGCTGGGTCGCTGATGAGGCAGACCCGATCGGTCATCGCAGTTATTTGATGGCCACGCTGACCAGCACGGACGTCAGTACGACAATGCAACGGCTCGCCTATCAGCCGGGAATTGTCAGCGACGACATGACGATGCTGTTCGACGTGAGCTGGTCAGGCGGACCGAGGGCGGATATTTTCGATTCGCTGAATGGCGATATCCAGGTACGGCTGGGCGCGGGCCAACTCGACGAGATCGAGCCGGGCGCGGGACGCCTGTTCGGCTTGATGAGCATCGTCGCGCTGCCGCGCCGCCTGTCGCTCGATTTCACCGACGTATTCGACAAGGGCTTCGGTTTCGACAAGATCGAAGGGGCATTTCACATCGTCGATGGCGAGGCCTACACTTGCAACCTGTCGCTCGAAGGCCCTGCGGCGAATATCGCGATCATTGGTCGCACCAGCCTGACCAGCCGCGAATACGAACAGGCCGCTGTCGTCAGTGCGAATTTCGGCAATACACTGCCGATCGTGGGCGCCGTTGTCGCAGGACCGCAGGTCGCCGCCGCGCTGTTGATCTTCTCGCAGATCTTCAAGAAGCCTTTGCAAGAGATGAGCCAGGTGTATTACGGCATCACAGGCTCGTGGGACGATCCGCTGATCGAGAGCACCGATGCCGCAGGCTTCGCGTCCAGTGTGGACCTGGCGGGCTGTATCGCGGATTCAGAGTAGAATCGGGGCCTGCAAGCAATCGTTGCAAGGAGTGCGCTGTGCGTGTCGCGGCAATTCAAATGAACAGTGGTGCCGACGTGGCGCAGAACCTGGCACTCGCCGGGACTTTGTTGGCGGACGCCGCACGCGATGACTGCGTGCTGGCGGTGCTGCCCGAGAATTTCGCGCTGATGCCGGAACACGGCAGGGACAAGACCCTGCACGCAGAGCATCCGGGCGACGGTCCGATTCAGTCATTCCTGTCCGAAACCGCGGCAGACAACGGCGTCTGGATTATCGGCGGCAGCATGCCGCTCGTTTCACCGGAAGACGAACGAGTGTACGGCGCCTGCGTTGTGGTCGATGACGCAGGGCGCACGCAGGCGATCTATCGCAAGATCCATTTGTTCGATGTCGATCTGCCCGATCGCGAAGAATCGTATCGGGAATCACATTCGATGTATCCGGGGGATGAACCGGTCACAGTCGACACACCGATTGGTTGCGTCGGCGTCACGATTTGTTATGACTTGCGCTTCCCCGAGCTTTTTCGCACGCTCGTCGACGATGGGGCGAGCGTGTTCACGGTTCCCGCCGCATTTACTGCAGCCACGGGCGAGGCACACTGGCATATTCTGTTGCGTGCACGAGCGATCGAGAACCTGTCCTATGTCATCGCGCCGGGACAGTTCGGCACGCACCCCGACAATCGCGAGACGTTCGGACATTCACTGATCGTGGATCCGTGGGGACGCATAATTGCGGAACAGGCCAAAGGTAACTGTGCAGTCGTGGCCGATATTGACCCTGACGCACTCGGCAAGTTGCGGAGCAGTTTCCCTGCGCTCGCAAACCGGCGGTTGGAGCGCTTCTAGAAGCGCGAGCGATAGCTGCGACCGCAAGGTCGCCTGGAGCAGGAGAAAGTCTTGAGCAATGAAGCGAACTCGATCGACTCGGTGCTGGCGCACATGCTGACGCCGGCCGGGCTCGAAGAGCGGCACTTGAGCACGACGCTCGGCAGCATCCTGCAAGGCGGTGTCGACTACGCCGACCTGTACTTTCAGGTCTCACGCCAGGAAAGCTGGACGCTCGAGGACAGCATCATCCGTGAGGGCAGCTTCAGTCTTGATCAGGGCGTAGGAGTGCGCGCCGTGAGCGGCGAGAAGACCGGCTTCGCGTACTCTGATGAACTGATGTTGCCGGCGCTCGAGCACGCGGCGCAGGCGGCACGCGCCATCGCGAGGCAAGGTGAGACGAAGCAGGTGCACGCCTGGCAGCGCGGGGAGGTCCGGCCACTGTATCCTGCGGCAGATCCGACGACGAGCATCAAGGACGAGCAGAAGACGGCACTGATTGCCAGTATCGATACGGCGACGCGTGCGCTGGATCCGCGGGTCAAGCAGGTGATCGTCAGCATGACGAGCAGCCAGGACCTCGTGCTGGTGGCCGCATCCGACGGCACGCTGGCCGCCGATGTGCGACCACTGGTGCGCTTCAACATAAGCGTGATCCTCGAACACAATGGCCGCAGGGAACAGGGGTATGCCGGCGGTGGCGCACGTTCCGACCTCGGCTACTTTTTGTCGGGCGACCTGCCCAGGGAGTATGCGCGCGAAGCGGTGCGACAAGCCTGCGTAGCGCTTGATGCGGTGCCGGCGCCGGCTGGCACGATGCCGGTGGTGCTCGGTCCCGGGTGGCCGGGGATACTGCTGCACGAGGCGGTCGGTCACGGCCTTGAGGGCGATTTCAATCGCAAGGGCACGTCTGCATTTTCGGGCAAGGTCGGGCAACAGGTTGCGTCGCCACATTGCACGATTGTTGACGACGGCACGATGCCGAATCGGCGCGGTTCGCTCGCCATTGATGACGAGGGCACACCGGGACAATACAACGTCCTCGTCGAAGGCGGTGTCTTGCGCGGCTACATGCAGGACAAATTGAACGCACGCTTGACGGGTGTCGCTCCAACCGGCAACGGTCGCAGAGAATCATTTGCGCACGCGCCAATGCCGCGCATGACCAATACCTACATGCTCGCGGGTCCTCACGACCCCGGAGAGATCATCGCCTCGGTCAAAAAGGGCCTGTATGCGCCGAATTTCGGCGGCGGCCAGGTGGATATTACGTCCGGCAAGTTCGTGTTTTCTGCGAGCGAGGCGTACCTGATCGAAAACGGCAAGATTACGACGCCGGTCAAAGGCGCAATGTTGATCGGTGACGGCCCCGAGGCGTTGTCGAAGATCTCGATGGTTGGCAACGACCTCGAACTGGACAGCGGCGTAGGAACCTGCGGCAAAGACGGCCAGTCGGTGCCGGTGGGTGTCGGACAGCCGACTCTGAAAATTGACGAGCTCACGGTCGGCGGAACCGCATAGGCCGGTCCGTCACTCTTGATGGCATAAGCCAGTCAGTCACTTCTAACGGCGCGCACGCGTCAATCTCAGCACAAGTCCGCAGTGTCGCAGCGATGCGACTGTTTACATAAGTTTGGTTTTCCCAGTCACTTCAAGGGTTGTGAGGTAGCTCACTCCATTGGACATATGACTGAGTTATCTTTGCAAGCGTCTCAAGGAGGAAGTCGAATCATGGCATTCGAGAGCACAATAACAGAACATGACATGGACGCTGCATCACAGACTTTCGTGCAGGGACTAAGTGGCGACAACGGCGATTTCGAGCCTGACCTGGCGGTAGACGGCATGTCCGACTCGATACTCGCAAGGCTTCTGCGCCTTTTCAACCTGGCCTGATTACAACAACCAGCAATTCTCACCACCGCATGGCGCCCGTCGCGAGGCGCAGATTTGCCTGCATGACTGGACGGCGGGGTAGCCGCAATGGACAATGGAGCGCCCCGGGAGCTTCGATTCAGGCGCTATGTGGGTTTCGAAACCGATTTACGAGAGTTTGCCGTACTTTTACCTGCTGGTAGGCGTAGTCTCGCTGGCTGCGTCAATGTACGTAAATCACTGGTATTGGCCGACGATTTGCTTCGCCACCGGCGTCGTGTGCCTGGTCGCCGGCCTGGTCGTATTGCTGAAGCGGCGCGATGCCAGGGTTACTGATCGACGGGGCGGGTAGTCGCAGTTTTCCTAGGTCCGACCAGCCGGTTCCTCACTGAGTACGGGCAGTTCGCTCTGAGTGTCCTCCGTATCTTCCCCGTCCGGCGTTTCGTCGTCGATACTCGCGCGAAGATGCGTGTAGACGAGTTCGTGTACACCGAGCGAGATAACGTCGCCGTCTTTGAGCTCATGCTTCTTAACCTGCGTCTCGCCGATGAAAATGCCGTTGGTGCTGTTGAGGTCCTCGATCACGCAGCTAGTACTGTCGCTCACGATCTGCAGGTGATGACGACTAACAAACTTGCTCTTAATGTAAATCTCGTTGTTGGGTGAGCGACCGACGATAATGCGCCCAGGCGGGAAGGTTTGCATGGATACGATCTCGCCGCCGGTCCGCACTTCTATCTGCGTTACGTGTAATTCAGTGCCGGGGTGCCGCCGCGCGACATCCTGCAACTGGGCAAAAGTACCTGTATTGTTTTCGTGCTCTTTCCAGTTGAGTTCCTCGACGGCCGTCATGATGTCGTCGAATTCGACACTGGCTTTGTCGTCGGCGAAGGCGCAAAGCAGCGCCGAGTCGCAAAGCGTATTGATCAACCTGGGTACGCCCCCCGTATAGCGATAGATCGCGTCCATACAATCTTCGGAAATCAGTTCTTTCGGACGTCCACCGGCAACCGTCAGACGATGATCGATGTATGCACGAATCTCGGCTTCATCAAGCGGGCCGATGTGAAAGCGCAGCCTCACGCGTTGTACGAGTTGCTTGAGTTTCGGCAATTCAAGCGTCTCCCTCAGTTCCGGTTGCCCCGCGAGGATAATTCGCAGGACCTTTTCCTTGTGCGTCTCGATACCCGATAACATGCGGATTTCCTCGAGCACCTTCTGAGACAGGTTCTGCGCCTCGTCAACGATCAGGACGACCTTCTTGTCGTTGCCGTATTGCTCGATCAGGAACATGTTGAGCATGTCGAGCAATTGCACCTTGTTCTTATCGAATGGATTGAAGCCGAACTCGGTCAATACGGCTTGCAGGAACTGCTTCGCTGTCAGTTGCGTTTGTGAAACGACTGCGGAAACGATGTCGTCGCCCAACTCGGCAAGAAAAGACTGCAGTAAAGTGGTTTTGCCGGATCCTATCTCACCCGTGATTACGACGAAGCCATCGGCCAGCCAGATGGTCGACTCCATGTAGGCTTTGGCCCGGGCATGCTGTTTACTCCAGTAAACGAAGCCGGGGTCGGGTGTCAGCCGGAACGGCTGCTCTTGTAACTTGAAGTGCTCCAGGTATGACATTTGATCTTTTTCTGTCGCCGCTCATTGTCGTTTGGACGTGACGGGCCCTTGCGGCGGTGCATTTGCAGTTTACCTGCTTTTTCAGGTGCCCGGCCAATGCCGGCGCCCGGGGCAACGAGTCGACTGCGTCACACTTTCGGCAGTGCGTCGAGTATCAATCGCAAGCGGCGGTCGCGATCCTCTGCCGATGCCGCAACTGTCGTGATGTGGCCCAGTTTGCGACCCTCGCGCGGGGTCTTGCCGTAGTCGTGCAGCCAGTACCCGGGCTCGGGCGGCGTCCGGGTGGTATCGGGAATCTCGCCAATCAGGTTCAGCATGCCCGCGTGGCCACGACAGGCCGTCGAACCGAGGGGCAGGTTCGAGATCGCTCGCAAATGATTCGCAAACTGGCTCGTTTCCGCGCCTTCGATCGTCCAGTGACCGGAGTTGTGCACGCGGGGCGCAAATTCGTTGGCGAGCAGGCGGTCACCGGTGACGAAAAATTCCAGCGCCAGCACGCCGACGTAGTCGAGGTGCGACAAGAGTGCCGTCACGTATCGCCCGGCGATGGCGGTCAGTTCGGGCGCGTCGACCGGTGCGCGCGATCGCCGCAGGATGCCGTCCTCGTGCTCATTGTGTGTCAGTGGATACATGGCGATGTCGCCGGCAACATTGCGTACGCCGATTGCCGATACTTCGTAATCGAATGGCACCCACTCCTCGGCGATTAGCGCCTGGGTACCGAGCGTGCGCCATGCTGCGTCGATGTCATCAACGCTTCGCACAACGAACTGACCTTTTCCGTCATAGCCGAGGCGCCTGGTTTTCAGTACGAGTGGCAGGCCGATTGCGTCGATGGCGGCCTGCAGATCCTGCAGAGTGTCGACCGCCCGGTATCGTGGCAATGGAATCTGCAGGCTGTCGAACAGGCGTTTTTCTGCGAGCCGGTCTTGCGCGTGCCGCAATGCGCCCGGAGGCGGATAAACCGGGACGCGGTCGCTGATTCTCAGCAACGCTTCGACCGGCACGTTTTCGAATTCGTAGGTAACGACGTCACATTCGTCGGCAAGCGTCTGCAACGCATCAGGATCATCGAATGGCCGTTTGATGACGTCGCCGGCCACGGCTGCGGGCGGTGCATCCGATGGATCGATGAATCGACACTGCATGTCGAGATCTCGTGCTGCAAAGCCGAGCATCTGGCCGAGTTGGCCGGCGCCAATGATGCCGATACGCATGCTATGCCGGTCAGGTTCGGGGGTCGTTGTCGCCGAGTACCCTGTCCGTCTGTTCCTGCCGGAACCCGTCGAGGGCCTTTGCGACGTCGGCGTCATCGTTGGCGATGATGGCTGCCGCGAGTAACGCGGCATTGATGGCGCCAGCTTTGCCGATGGCCATCGTACCCACCGGAATACCCGCAGGCATCTGCACGATCGACAACAGGGAATCCTGTCCGTTCAGGGCTTTCGATTGCACGGGTACACCGAGGACCGGGACGCGAGTCTTGGCGGCTGTCATGCCCGGTAAATGTGCCGCGCCGCCAGCGCCCGCAATGATGACCTTGAGACCACGCTCAACGGCGGACTCGGCGTACTCGAACAGGAGGTCGGGCGTACGATGTGCGGACACCACGCGTACTTCATGACTGACGTTCAATGCGTCGAGTGTTTCGCTCGCGTGACGCATCGTGTCCCAATCCGACCGCGAACCCATGATGATGCCGACTTGTTGTGTCATTGCGGAATTCTATCATCCCGCGCGCAGGCCAGCAGCGCGTCATGGATGTTTTGAAATATGCGCCGGCGAACGCTTTTTGCCGTTCTCTCGTTCACGGCTGATCGCAATTCGGCCAGCATCCCGATGAGTGCGTCGTCATCCGCGCCTGTTGCCTCGACAAATGCGTCGATCGCGGTACGGCCGTCGCGGACGATACGATCGCGCCAGCGTTCCGCTTCGGCAAAAATGCGCTTTGCGAGTCTTTCGCCTGCATTGCGCGCATCGAGCGCCTGGCGAATCGGCGTCGCGTCGACCTGGCGCATCAACTTGCCAATCAATTGCTTCTGGCGGCGCAGCGCGCCATGCGCTTTGATCGCCGATGCAGTGAGGACCGCATCCCGCAGTCCGTCATCGATCGGCAAGTGGCTCAGCTCGTCGGCGCTCAAACCGATAAGACGTTCCCCCAGTTCCTGCAACGCCAGGTGCTCGCGTTTTCGGGCCGTTTTGCTGGGCTTTGGCTGGACCACCGGCTAAGCTACTCTGCTTGATCGATTGCAAAAGATCGTTCGAAATCGGGGCGGCAGTCTACCACGTGAGCCGCACAGCCAGTCGCAAGACCAGAGGGATACACTGCATGGGAGAACCGGCAACGACGCCGTCACTCGAGGCTGTCGAGCTCGAGGATATCGTGCAGAGTGCACTCGACGAAGCGCAGAGGCGCGGCGTTGACCAGGCCGAAGTCGCCGTCAGTCACGATATCGGCCTGTCAGCAACGGCAAGGCTCGGAGATGTCGAACATCTCGAGTACACCAATGATCGTGGTATCGGCATAACCGTGTACTGCGGTTCCCGCAAGGGCAATGCGAGTACCTCCGATATCTCACCCGAGGCAATTCGCGAGGCAGTTGGCAAGGCTTGTACGTTCGCGCGCTATACGGCCGAAGACAAACATGCCGGGCTCGCAGACGCGAATCGCATGTGCACGGAAATTCGCGATCTGCAACTGGAGCATCCCTGGACGCTGGATGCGACGGCCGCGATCGAGCTTGCGATCGCCTGCGAAGCGGCCGCGCTTCGCTACGATAAGCGCATCACCAACTCCGAGGGCGCGACCGTGTGGACGAATCGTGGCGTGAGAGCTTACGGCAACAGCCATGGGTTCATCGGCAGCTATGCAAAGACCGGTCACAGCATCAGCTGTGCCGTGCTTGGCGAAGCGAACGGCGACATGCAGCGCGACTACTATTACAGCTCGGCTCGGGATCATCTGGAACTCGAGAGCGCGGACGTCATCGGCGAGACAGCCGCGCGCCGCGCGCTGGGCCGGCTGGGTGCGCGCAAGATAGAGACGCAGCGCGCGCCCGTCGTCTTCAAGGCCGAACTTGCACGCGGCTTTATCGGCCACGCCATGGGTGCGATTGCAGGCGGGGCGCAATACAGGCGGTCGTCGTTCCTGCTGGATGCTGTCGGGGAAAAGATCTTCCCGGACTTCGTCAATATCGAGGAGTGTCCGCACTTGCTGAAAGGCATGGCAAGCGCGCCCTACGATTCGGAAGGCGTCGAAACCTGGGATCGCGACATCGTGTCAGGCGGCGTGCTGCAAGGCTACATATTGAGTAGTTACTCGGCGCGGCGGCTTGGCCTCGAGACCACCGCAAACGCCGGCGCCGCCCAGAACCTGATCGTGCCCGGCAAT
>DAOWGY010000198.1 GCA_030641695.1 Gammaproteobacteria bacterium | reverse complement strand
GTCGGGTATGACGTGTAGCGGGGACCACGGCCGCCATAGCGCTCGACCAGTTGCTGGTCGAAGCAGATAGCCGGATTGACGTTTGCGGGTGCAGGTACAGGTTTCATGGCGCGAATGTTGGCCGAACTGAAGTCCAGATTATATCGGTATTTGCCCCTATGGGGCTGCGCTCAGGCTCTCCTCAGGCCGTGTTGCAGGTACAGGGCCACGGTAAGCAGCAGTACCGCCACGGCCTGGTGGCTCACCGCAAGCACAACAGGCACGGCCAGCAGCAATGTGGAGATGCCGAGCACAACCTGCAGGACAGCCGTATGCAGCAGGGCGTTTGCGCCGCGTCGTGCGCGCTCGGGCAAGTCGGATTTGCGCGCCCGCAGCCAGTACACGACGATCAGCACGAAGGTCGTGATGGCCAGCAAGCGGTGATCGAATTGTACCGTTGTCTTGTGGTCGAAAAAATTGCGCCAGAATGGATCCAGCGAGAACAACTCGGGCGGTAACCAGTACTCGCCCATCATTGGGAATGTGGGGTAGACAAGACCGGCGTCGAGGCCAGCAACGAAGCCGCCCGACAGTATCGTGACGGCAATGAGTAAGGTCAGAGCCAGCGTGCGGTTGAACTATTCGTGTCGACCACCGGGGTCCTGCGGTCTCAATAGTGACAGCGACGTCCAAAACATCAGCGCGTAAACGAAAATTGCCGCCGCGAGGTGCGCCGTCAGTCTGTATTGACTCACGTGAGGCGCATCGACCTGTCCGCTGGCGACCATAATTTTGCCGATCAGGCCCTGCAAGCCTCCCAGCACCAGCAACAGTAAATACCACGGCACACTGCGTAACGGGATGTATTTGCGAACCACAAAGAAGACGAGCGGTAGTGCAAACACGAAGCCGAGAAGACGTCCCAGCAGACGATGGTAATACTCGAGCCAGAAGATACCCTTGAAGTCGTTCACATCCATGTGCGAGTTGACCTTGAGGAATTCCGGCGTTTGTTTGTAGATATCGAAAACGCGCTGCCATTCAGCGTCCGTGAAGGGCGGTAGGGCGCCCATGATGGGCCGCCATTCGGCGATCGAAAGTCCTGAACCGGTCAGGCGCGTCACACCGCCAAGGATGATCATTGCAAACACCATGCCGCAACAGATGAGCAACCAGATTGCGACGGCCCGATCACGTCGTGTTTTCGTTTGTAGGTCGTTCATTTCCCGTGCTGTACCCGAATACAAAAGAGGCGCGCAATCATACCAGCAGGCGTACGAGCGGTGTTGCCTGGCGTGCTATTCTCGCCGCGTGAGATTGAAGGACTGCAACAACATCATGGATTTTCGCCGCATCGCGAAGCGGCGATTGCCGGCGCCGGTTTTTCATTACCTGGACGGCGGTGCGGATGATGAGTTGAGTCTGTCCCGCAACACCGAGGCGTTCAACGATTACGAGTTGCTGCCTTCGCAACTCTCGGATGTCAGCAACGTGGACCTGAGGTCCACGCTGTTCGGCCAGGATGTCGACTGGCCCGTCATGATTGCGCCGACCGGTGCCTCGAAGTTATTCCACGGCGCGGGCGAACCGGCTGTCGCTCGCGCTGCCGAGAAGTTCGGCATGATTTACAGCCTGTCGACACTCGGCACGACGACCATCGAGGAAACGGCTGCGATAACGAAGGGTCCCAAGGCGTATCAGCTCTATATCTTCAAGGACCGCGGTGTCACCGACGAGTGGATAGAGCGCTGCAAGAACGCGGGTTACATAGCGTTGACACTGACGGTTGACACGCCTGTCGCAGGTAATCGCGAGCGCGACTTTGTGTATGGTTTCGGCGCAAGGCCCCGGTCCCGCTTGCGGCAAATCCTGAGCTTTGCGCCTCATCCCGGCTGGCTCGCCAGGGTGTTGCTGCGCAAGGATCTGGAGATGGTGAATTTCACGAGCAGCGGCATTGAGCTCAAAGGAATCAATGCCGGGATTCGAGCCTTCATCGACGAGCAACTCGAGCGCTCGCTGACCTGGAAAGACGTCGAGTGGCTCGCGAATCGATGGGATGGGGCGCTGGTCATCAAGGGCGTGCAAACGGTCGAGGACTGCCGCAAGGCTGCGGATGCCGGTGCGACGGCAGTCATGCTTTCTAACCATGGCGGCCGCCAACTCGAATCCTCACCTGCGCCTGTGGATTGTATTGCCGCTGTTGCAGACGCGTTGCGAGATCGGCTGGAAATCATCTGTGACGGTGGTATTCGTCGCGGCAATCACATCGTCAAAGCACTGGCGCTCGGAGCAAATGCCTGCAGCATTGGCCGCGGATACTTGTTCGGTCTTGCAGCAGGCGGACAGGCCGGTGTCGAGCGCTCGCTTTCCCTGTTGCAATCCGAGTTGGCGCGCACGATGGCGCTCGCAGGCTGCGATTCCGTCTCCAAACTCGGTCGAAGTTATATTCAACGGCGCCAATGATGCGCGCCGTGTTGCGCAAAGCTGCGCAATTCGACGATGGAACAAAAAATGTCACGGATTTCTGTTGCAGCGCAATAACTCAAAAAAGCGTACGGAAAAAAAGGCTTTATTATTTCTGCAACATTTCGGATGAAGCCCTGGCACCCGCAATTACGGGCCTCGCGCGGGAATTGCAGGTAGGATGTGCGCCGTGCACCGACTCGGTGAAAATTTTCCGCGTCGGGCAAGTGGGTTGTATTGAGGTAACTATGTCAGAAGATAGAGTTTCGGGAACCGTCAAATGGTTCAACGACGATAAGGGATTTGGATTCATCGAACGTGAGGATGGCAAGGACGTTTTCGTTCACCACAGCGCGATCGTTTCGGAAGGATTCAGAACACTGAAGGAAGGTCAGAAGGTTACGATGGAAGTGACCGAGGGCCAGAAAGGGCCACAAGCGGAAAACGTCATCCCCGAGTAGGCGTTGCAACGTCGGTGTACTGAGCGAGTTACCGGCAACCCCGTTGAGCGTGACCCAATCAAGACACCTGCTGGCCAGCTGTCTGCTAGTCGCGGCTGGGCCGATAATTAAGAAACGACAATGAAACTGCGAATCCGTGACAATTCCGTGCGCCTGCGACTAATGCGGGGCGAGGTCGAGACCTTGCAACAACAGGGAGTCGTGGCGGCGCGAACCGGATTTCCGGGCGGCCGGGAATTTCGCTACGAGATTGAAAGCAGCCCCGCCAGTGTCACGCCTGCCGCGTTCTTTTCTGACAACGTACTGACGGTGCGGCTGCCCGAGGCCACCGTGCTCGCCTGGGCTACGACTGAACAGATAACGATCGAAGGTGAGCAAGTGCTCGTCGACGGCGACAAATTGAGCATACTCGTCGAGAAAGACTACGCATGCCTGACACCGCGCGAAGGCGAGGACGAATCGGACATGTTCCGCAACCCGAATGTGGATTCACCTGACGGACACTGCTGATGGCGGCGCAACGATACGCAATCATCGAAAAGCAGACGATTGCCTTCCTCGAGGAACTTGCAGCCAATAACAATCGCGACTGGTTCAAGGAAAATAAGGCGCGTTATGAGGAGCAGGTGCTTGACGTTGCATTACGGTTTATTCAATCGATGCAGGACCCGCTTGCAGAGTTCGCACCGCATTTCACAGCGATTCCACAGCGGATGGGCGGCTCACTAATGCGTGTGTATCGCGACACGCGCTTCTCGAAGAACAAGTTGCCGTACAAGACAAACATCGGCATCCAGTTTCGGCATGAACAGGCCAGGGATGTGCACTCACCCGGTTACTACGTGCACATCGACCCTGACCAGGTGTTTCTCGGCGTCGGCATGTGGCGCCCGGACTCCGATTCACTGCGCGCGATTCGGGAGCGCATTGTTGCAAAGCCGACGGAATGGAAAAGGGCGCTTAGTGATACAAAATTCCGCCGTCACTTCAATCTCGGGGGTGAATCGCTGCTGCGTCCGCCACGTGGCTTCGACAAGGAGCACGAACTTATCGACGACATAAAGCGCAAGAGCTTCATTGCCGTCAGGAATCTTGACGTTGCTGATAGCCTCAGTCCGCAGTTCCAACGCAAGGTGGAGACATCATTCAATGCTGCGGCGCCTTTCATGCGCTTTCTCTGCAAAGCAGTTGGCGTTCCGTTCTGAAGGATTGAAATCATGACAGTGTTCAGTAACCCCGCATTCGACAATCATGAACGTGTGCTGTTTTGTTGCGATGACGCGACCGGTTTGTTCGCGATCATCGCTATTCACTCGACTGCGTTGGGCCCTGCGGCCGGTGGCTGCAGACTATGGACGTATGCCGACGACACAGAAGCTCTGCACGATGTGCTGCGTTTGTCGCAAGGCATGAGCTACAAGAACGCGATGGCCGATCTGACCTTCGGCGGCGGCAAGGCCGTAATCATGCAGACGCCGGACTTCGACGGCAGCGAAGCACTGTATGAGCGCTTCGGCACCTTCGTGGAAACCCTGGGCGGTGACTACATCACGGCCGAAGACGTGGGCATGACGATGGACATCATGCAGACTATCGCCCGCAAGACACGCTTTGTCACCGGACTTCCGTCTGACTCGGGCAAGGCCGGCGGAGACCCGTCACCAAAGACGGCATACGGTGTCTTCTGCGGCATCGAAGCCGCGGTACTGGCGAGGCTGGAACGAGACGACCTGCGGGGATTGCGCGTCGCCGTGCAGGGCGCCGGCCATGTCGGCTACTACCTGTGCAAGCGACTCCATGCAGCCGGAGCGTCCCTGATGGTCTCTGACATCGACGAGGTACGCGCGCAGCGTATCTGTGACGAATTCAACGCAACGGCCATTGCCACGAGCGAGATTCTCTATCAAGACGTCGATGTGATCGCGCCATGCGCACTCGGTGCCATACTCGATGAAAATTCGATCCCGAAGATACAAGCCTCGATCATCGCCGGTGGCGCGAATAACCAGCTGCGGTCGAATGCTGACGGCCAACGCGTCGCCGACGCCGGCATCCTGTATGCCCCCGACTATGTGATCAACGGCGGCGGTATCATCAACGTTGCCTGTGAGTACACCGGAGATGTCGATGATGATGGCGTGATGGAACTCGTCGCGAAGATCGGACCGCGACTCGCGAGCATTTTTGAGGAAGCGTCGCGGACCGGGGAACCCACCAACGTCATCGCGGACCGCCTTGCGCGCAAAATTATTGCGGACGCCGCCGCACCCTGATTCAGGCCTCGATGGTTTTCTGCAATTCCCGCAGCAGCGTTTTCGGGTCCGGCCTGTCGATGATGTTTTTCGAGAGATCTACGTAGCGAATGATGCCGTCCGCATCGATCACCAGCGATGTCGGCCAGATGGTGTCGGCGCCGTATTCCCGGACATAGCTCTCAGGCACGGCTGCCTCCAGCAACAAGCCGAGTTGCCGCGTGACGGTCAGCGACTCGTCGAGCCAGAATTCGAATTCGACCTCGAAGAATTCGGCGACACGACGCGTCGTCTCCTGCGGCTTCGGCGTGACGAAAATCAGCCTTGCGCCGAGGTCGACCATGTCCTTGTAGTGAGCCGTAAGGTCTTTTACCTGCCTGCTGCAAAAAGGACACCAGTTACCGCGCACGAAGATCATTACGGCCGGCGCCCCTCTCAGGTCCGTCGAACGCACCGGCTCGCCCCGTTCGTCCACCGCACTGAAATCCGGCAGCGGCCGGCCGCGCCTGAGCACATCGGGCACCGGCCGGGAGGGCCGATTGCGATACCACAGGTAAGCGATGCCGACGATGAGTGCACCAGCAATCAACCAGATCCATACGTCAGTCATTTCTTGTGTTCTCCATTGCGGCGTCGTCGACGGCCAGCACGATCTTCCCCATGTGGCGGCTGCTTTCCATCAGTTCATGTGCAGCCGCCGCATTCGCCAGCGGAAACGTTTCGTGAATGATGGGCCTGACACGACGGGATTCAAGTAGCGGCAGGACATTGTCCTTGAGACTCTCTGCAATTGCAGACTTTTCCTGCGTCGATTGCGGCCGCAGCGTCGAGCCGGTAATCCAGAGTCGTTTCGCGAGCACGATACGCATGTTCAATTCCGCACTTGGCCCCCGTAGAAACGCGATGATCGAATAGCGTCCGTCACGCGCCATCAATTCCATGTTCTTTTGCATATACGGGCCCGCCACCATGTCCAGCAGCACATCGACGCCGCGCTCGTTGGTGCGTTCTGCGACGATCGCCTGCCAGTCGTCGTTGCGGTAATTGATCGCCGTATCGGCGCCGAGATCAAGACAGAAACGACATTTCTCGTCGCTGCCGGCGGTCGTCAGCACCTTGCAGCCCGTCGCCTTTGCCAGCTGAATGGCGGTGGTGCCAATACCGCTCGAGCCGCCATGCACGAGAAACGTCTCACCCTCACTGAGCCGGCAACACATGAACACGTTGTACCAGACCGTGAAGTAAGTTTCGGGAACCGCTGCGGCTTCGACGAGCGTCATGGATACCGGTACGGACAGGCAATGGCCCTCATTGACAGAGCAGTACTCCGCGTAGCCGCCGCCGTGCGTCAGCGCCATGACGCGATCACCGGCCTGCCAACGTGTTGCACCGCTTCCTGTCGCGACAACCTCTCCTGCAACCTCCAGCCCCGGTAGCGGGCTGGCGTCCGGCGGCAGCGGGTATTTGCCGAGTCTTTGCAGCACGTCGGGTCGATTCACGCCGGCTGCGCTAACACGGATCAGGACTTCGCTGTCCGCGGGTTGTGGAACCGCCTGCTCGACAAGGCGCAGGACTTCCGGCCCACCGGGAGCCTCGATCGCGACGGCTTGCATGGTATCGGGGACGCAGTGCGTCATTGCTTGCCTCGGTGGACATGGACAGCGTTGATGTTATGTGCATACTGACACGCCCGACTACGATTACAACGATACCGATGGGCGATAATCCGATTCTGTGGGAACCCGGCGAGGAGCAGCGTAAAGCGTCGGCAATGTACCGCTTCATGCGGCAACAGGGCTTCGATAACTACGAAGATCTGTATCGCTGGTCGATCGACGATTCAGCCGGGTTTTGGGAAGCGCTGTGCACGTTCTGCGATATTCGCTTCTCCAGGGCGGCAACGAAAACGATCGAACGCTCCGACAACATCATGCATGCCGGCTGGTTCGCCGGAAGTGAACTCAACTATGCCGAGCATTTGCTGCGATTCGACGGCGACCACATTGCCCTCGTGTTTTCGGCTGAAGACGGTGAGCGCAGCGAGTACAGTTTCGACGAACTGCGGCGAGCGGTCGCCGGCGTCGCCGAAGGGCTGCGTCGAGCCGGTATCGCAAAAGGTGATCGCGTCGGCGCTTACCTGCCGAATTGTCCCGAGGCGATCATTGCGATGCTTGCGACAGCGAGTATCGGCGCAGTCTGGTCGTCGTGTTCGCCTGACTTCGGGGTCAACGGCGTAGTCGACCGCTTCGGGCAGATCGAACCGAAGGTCCTGTTCACCGCCAATGCTTACTTCTACAACGGCAAACGCTTCGACTCATTAGATGCCGTCGCCGCCATCATCAAGGCAATACCGAGCATAGAACGTACGGTCGTCGTTGCATTTGCGGACGACGACGTGGACCTGTCCTCGATTGCGAATGCTGTCACGATTGACGAGTTCGCGGTGAACGATGCGCGACTGCATTTCGAAGCTGTGGCATTCGATCATCCGCTGTTCATCATGTATTCGTCGGGCACGACCGGTGTACCGAAATGCATCGTGCATGGCCATGGTGGAACATTGCTGCAACTCACCAAGGAACATGTGCTGCATTGTGACATTGGTCCCGACGACCGCCTGTTTTATTTCACGACTTGTGGCTGGATGATGTGGAACTGGCTGGTAACCGGTCTCGTCACCGGAGCGACGCTCGTGTTGTTTGACGGCTCGCCATTTTTCAATGACGGTCGCGTGTTGTGGCAAATGGCCGAACGCGAACGAGTCACGGTGTTCGGCACGAGTGCGAAGTATCTATCGGCCCTCGAGAAGGCCGGTGTCCGGCCCCGGGACGAATTTCGGATCCCGGACCTGCGCGCCATATTGTCCACCGGCTCACCGCTTGCGCCCGAGAGTTTCGACTATGTCTACGATGCAATCAGCGCGGACTTGCAGCTGGCATCGATCGCAGGCGGCACCGATATCATCAGCTGTTTCGTGGCTGGCAATCCGCTATTGCCCGTGCGCCGTGGTGAGATCCAGTGCAGGGCACTGGGAATGGCGGTCGAGTTTTTCGACGACGACGGCAACGCGCTCATCGAAGAGCGTGGCGAACTGGTGTGCACGAAACCGTTTCCCTCGGCTCCGGTTGGTTTCTGGAATGACGAGGGCGACGTTCGCTACAAGGCAGCCTATTTCGAAAAATTCCCGGGCATCTGGGCGCATGGCGATTTCGCGGAGTTGCGCAAGACCGGCGGGGTTGTCATCTACGGTCGCTCGGATTCGGTGCTGAATCCCGGCGGCGTGCGTATCGGTACAGCAGAGATCTATCGACAAGTCGAGAAACTCGACGAGGTCGTGGAGAGCATCGCGATCGGGCAGAACTGGGAAGATGATGTGCGCGTGGTGCTGTTCGTCGTGTTGCGGCCGGGCGTGGAACTCGACGATGAGTTGCAGAAACGCATTCGCAAGGAAATCCGGCAGAACACGACGCCGCGGCACGTGCCCGCGAAAATCGTTGCGGTGGCGGGCATTCCGCGCACAAAGAGCGGCAAAATCGTCGAGATCGCCGTGCGTTCCGTCGTGCACGGTGAGGAAGTCGCAAACACCGAAGCGCTGGCAAATCCCGAAGCACTCGAATACTTTCGACAAATCGACGAGTTATCGACGGCTTAGGGGGCCTGGTTTGCTGAAGAACACAATCGCTGGAATCGAGGTCGTGCGTGGCAAGGTCGCCGATGACTAGCCGATTACTGCTTGCGATCGACCAGGGTACGAGCAGCAGCCGTACGGTCGTATACGACGACGCCATCAATGTGGTCGCCAGCGCGCAGCGGGAGTTCACCCAGATCTATCCGCAACCCGGTTGGGTCGAGCACGATCCCGAAGAGATCTGGTCGTCTGTTGAGGTCGTTACACAAGAGGCGATGCAACAAGCCGGCGCCAGGGCGGCGGATATTGCCGGCATCGGCATCACCAATCAGCGTGAGACGACGCTGATTTGGGAGCGCCAGAGCGGCCGATGCATTTACAACGCGATCGTCTGGCAGGATCGTCGCACGGCAGCTCATTGCGACGCTCTGAAGCAACAGGGCGCGGAGTGCAAGGTCATTGAGCGCACCGGACTGCGGCTCGATGCGTATTTCTCCGCGACCAAGATCGCATGGATTCTCGACAACGTCGACGGTGCGCGCGAGCTGGCGGCCACCGGCAAGCTCGCGTTCGGGACGATTGACTGTTTCCTGCTGTGGCGATTGAGTGGTGGGCGCGTGCATGCCACTGACGCGACCAATGCATCACGCACGATGTTATTCAATATTCATACCCAGGCCTGGGATGAGGAGCTGCTCGAGCTGTTCAACATTCCCGCGGCATTGTTGCCGGAGGTCATGGACTGCGCAGCGGATTTCGGCACCACTGACGACAAGGTACTGGGCGGCGCGGTTCCTGTCTGTGGTATTGCCGGTGATCAACAGGCCGCGCTGATCGGGCAGGCGGGATTCGAATACGGCATGACCAAGAGCACCTATGGCACGGGTTGCTTCGCCATAGCGAACACGGGCGACAAGGCGCTCGAATCACACAACCAGCTGCTGACGACGATTGCCAGCCGCCTGAATGGAGACGTCGACTACGGCCTCGAGGGCAGCGTGTTCGTTGCGGGTTCGGCGATGCAGTGGTTGCGCGATGAATTGTGCATCATCGACTCCGCGCCGCAGTCCGGGGACATTGCAACACGAACAGGCATTGTCGACGACGTTTACGTGGTACCGGCTTTCGCAGGACTCGGGGCGCCGTACTGGGACCCCCATGCACGCGGCGCGATCGTCGGACTGACGCGAGGCAGTGGGCGTGACCAGATCATTACCGCTACCTTGCAGGCAGTTGCATTCCAGACGCGAGACCTGGTTGACGCGATGGCTGACGACGGCATCGCGCCGAGCGTCATCCGGGTCGACGGTGGCATGGTTGCCAATCAATGGTTTCTGCAATTTCTGGCCGATATTCTCGACATCACCGTAGAGCGGCCAATGAACGTCGAATCGACGGTACTCGGGGCGGCGTACCTGGCTGCGTATCAATGCGGCATCATCAGGACGACGGACGAGATCGCGAAGCTCTGGCGCCTTGACACCGTCTTCGAGCCGTCGATGTCCGCCGATCAGCGCGAAATGCTGCTCTCGGGCTGGGCTGAAGCCGTCGGCCGGGTGCGCAGCACGGTAGCCGGGAGCCCGTGAATTAGAGCTTACAGCCTGATTGCGACGGGTTTACAATGGTCGGGTGCGTATCACAAATCCGTCACAAAAAGATCATGTGACTGTCGCTAATGACGCGCAGTATTCCGTTGCAAATCCGTATGAACGGAGTTTGGACAATGGTTGATTATTTGGACGATCTGGAGCTGAGGTTTTGTCTGCGAGTCAACGCGCTTAGTCGCGTTGTGCTCCTGAGGCGCTTCTTCAGCGGCGTGTCGCGGCTTGGCGATTACCCCGGTTGGGTCATATTCGGTGTCATCTGCGCTGCCGGGCAGGGTGACAACGTCATTCCGTTTGCCCTGCAAGCGCTGGCCACCGCCGGCGTCGGCATTCTCGTTTACAAGGTGCTGAAGAAACGCCTGGTTCGCGAACGTCCGTACGTGACACATGGCGAAATTGTCTGCGGCGCGGCGCCTCTCGACCGCTACAGCTTCCCGTCCGGCCACACGCTGCATGCGATCAGTCTGACGGTTCT
>DAOWGY010000059.1 GCA_030641695.1 Gammaproteobacteria bacterium | reverse complement strand
GCTGGTCTGAGTCCTGGCTTGTAGGAGCGCTTCTCGAAGCGCGACCGCGATTAGCCCGATCGCGCTTCAAGAAGCGCTCCAACGGGTGCTACGATTCAGCCTATGTGGTTAATCCTGTTGTTAGTGGCACTCGTGTCGGCTGTGGTGGCTGGGTTATATAACCGTCTCATCCGCAGCCGGAATCGTGTCAGCACGGCGTGGAGCGATATCGACGTGCAGCTGCAACGGCGCCACGACCTGATTCCACAGCTCGTCAAAGCCGTCGACGCCTACGCGAGTTACGAGCGTGCAACGCTTGAGGCCGTGACAGAGTTGCGCGCTGAAGCGATGCGTGTTGTCGATATCGATGCCAGGGGTAAAGCGGAAGAAGAGCTTAGCGCCGGTGTCAGTAAACTGCTGGCATTGGCCGAGAGTTATCCCGACCTCAAAGCCAACGT
Source organism: Gammaproteobacteria bacterium (assembly GCA_030641695.1). Taxonomy (GTDB): domain Bacteria; phylum Pseudomonadota; class Gammaproteobacteria; order Steroidobacterales; family Woeseiaceae; genus UBA1847. The sequence continues at coordinate 4,646 of DAOWGY010000059.1, read as the reverse complement.
GAACTTCATGAAGCTGCAGTCCGAACTCGTCGAGACGGAAGACTATCTGCAGTTTGCGCGCCGCTACTACAACGGATCGGTGCGAGACTACAACACGATGACCGAAACGGTGCCGAGCAATATTGTCGCGGCAACATTCGGCTTCGGGCAGCGAGAGTTTTTCCAGAAGACTTCCGACGAGGCCGCCAACGTGCCGCTCGTCAAGTTGGGCTCCGTCGAGTGAAACAACTCGCGAGTTTGCTGCTCGTACTGTTACCACTGCTGGCACCGGCGGACGAGCGCATTCTCAGCTTTCATAGCGATGTCGTTATTTCGCAGGATGGCTGGATCGAGGTGACGGAAACCATCCGCGTGCGCGCGGAGGGGAATCGCATCCGCCGCGGTATATATCGCGACTTTCCCACCGAGTATTTCGACAAGCTCGGCAACCGTTACGAAGTCGATTTTCAACCGCTCGCGGTGCTGCGCAATGATGCGTCGGAGAGCTTCCACTCGCAGAACTACCGCAACGGTGTACGCACGTATTTCGGCAGCAGCGATCGCTATATCGAGCATGGCGTGCACACTTACCGGTTTCGCTATCGCGCTTCGCGCATGCTCGGTTTTTTCGAGAGTCACGATGAGCTGTACTGGAACGTAACCGGTTTCGACTGGGCATTCCCGATCGATGAGGCAAGCGCCACGGTTCGCTTCAACTTCGAGGTGCCGGTGAGTGACGTCTCAGTCACGGCATTCACCGGCCCTTACGGTAGCAGTGAGAGCGATTACACGTCATATGTCGATGCAGACTCCATAGCGCATTTCGCGGCCAGGTCGCCGTTGTCGGCGCTCAACGGGCTCACGATCGTCGTCATGTGGCCGAAGGGTTTCATTGCGGCGCCCACCTTCATCCAAAAGACCGGCTGGATGCTGAAGGACAACCTGAACCTGCTTATCGTACTGGCAGGGTTCGCCGGCCTGCTGGCGTACTACATTCCGGTTTGGCGGCGCTACGGCAAAGACCCCGACGAGGGCGTGCTAGTAACACGATACGTGCCGCCCGAGGGATTTTCACCAGCATCGTTGCGTTACATCCGGCAGATGTACTACGACCACAAGGTGATGACGGCGGCAATTGTAAATCTCGCAGTCAAGGGTTACCTGCGTATCAATGATCTTGGCAGTGAGCACACGCTGTTCAAGCTGGATCCTGGTCCGGGCACGCTACCGTTGGCAGCCGGTGAAAAAGAACTTTACGAATCGCTGTTCGAGGACGGCAAACGCGTCGTGCTGGAACAGGACAATCACGTGCTGCTGGGCGGCGCCAGGAGTGCGCACAGCAAATCACTCAAGAAGGATTACAAACAGCATTATTTCCAGATCAATGGACTGTTGAATATCCCGGCGATTCTGATCGTACTCCTTGCAACCGCCCTCGCGCTGGTGTTTGGTGGTCGCCCGTCGTTTGTGGTCGTTGGCGCCATCGTCGTAATGTTCCTGACAATGGCCATGTTTGCGATAATAATGAAGCGACCTACGTTGCGTGGCCGCAAGATTCTCGATGAAATGCTCGGGTTCAAGGATTACCTGGAAATCGCTGAGAAAGACGAATTGAATCTGCGCAATCCGCCCGAGAAAACGCCACAGCTTTTCGAGGCGTATCTGCCGTACGCGTTGGCGCTCGGCGTCGAACAAAATTGGGCAGAGAAATTTGCCGCGGTGCTGGATGCGGTGCGCGGTCCTCGCGGTCGCGGCTACCAGCCTGACTGGTACAGCGGCAGCTGGGACAACTCGAGCATCAAAGTGAATATCAGCTCGATGTCGAGCGATCTCGGCTCGGCGATCAGCAGTTCCGTCACGCCGCCCGGATCGTCTTCGGGCGGTGGTGGTGGCGGCTTCTCCGGGGGCGGCGGCGGTGGAGGTGGTGGCGGTGGCTGGTAAGAGCGTCGATCTCGTCAGTAACGATCGCAACCTTTTCGAGACTCCGGCATCTGAGACAGGTGAAACGGCCGTGTTGCAGACAATTCTCGACGGCCGCATTGTTTACGAAAGGACTTCTAATTGAATCAACCCGCGTTTGGTTATCGGCGTCCCGTCGATAACAGCATCATACCCAACGTGATCTTCGCATTGCTGATCGCAAACGGGCTCGTATTCGCGCTGCAACAGATTCGCTTCGATTTCATGCTGGTGAATTTTGCGTTATGGCCCCTGCAGACGCCGCAGGGCTGGCCTTCGTTCATGCCGTGGCAACTTGTCACTTACGGATTTCTGCACAGCAATGAGAATCTCGGGCATATCTTTTTCAATATGTTCGGCCTGTGGATGTTCGGCCGCGATCTCGAGCGAATGATGGGTCCGCGGCGATTCCTCTCTTATTACATGACCTGCGTTATCGGTGCCGGCATCGTGCAGCTCATCGTTGCGCAATTTCAGGGTGAGGCGTATCCGACTCTCGGCGCGTCGGGCGGACTCTTCGGCATTCTGCTTGCGTATGGACTCGCGTTCCCGAACCGCATGGTCGTGCTGTTGTTTCCGCCGATCCCGATGCGGGCCAAGGTGTTTGTCATTGTTTACGGTCTCCTCGAGCTGTTTCTCGGCGTCAGCGGTTACGCGCCGGGCATCGCCCACTTCGCGCACCTCGGTGGTATGCTCTTCGGCTATCTTTTGTTGCAGTATTGGGCCCGCCGCCGAAACCGCTGATGGAAAACCTCATCGCACTGTGTATCGCGACGGCGATCCTCGTCGCCATCCCCGGACCGAATGTCGCCTTGATCGTTGCGAACAGCTTGCGTTACGGTCCGCGAGAGGGCGCCGTAACCGTGCTCGGTACGACCATTGGTGTTGCGCTGCAACTCGGGCTGGTCGTCATCGGCATTGCGGCCGTCTTCGAATTCGCGGCGGCGACACTCACGTGGATCAGGTGGGGGGGCGTTGTTTACCTCGTGTACCTTGGCATCCGCGCCTGGCGCGAGCCAGCCGATGATCTTGGCCAGATCGAGGCGACGCCGGCCGTTTTTTGGCGCGCCTGCATGATCGCGGCGATGAATCCGAAAACACTGTTGTTCAACGCCGCATTCCTGCCGCAATTTCTGCCGCCGGGCGCCGGGACCGCCGGGTTCACTCTGGTCGCCGGCCTGTTTTTGTCCGTCTTGCTGCTCGGCGATCTGCTGTGGGTCGTGTTCGCGAGTTCTGCGCGACAGGTGCTCGGCCGCTTCGGTCGAATTCGTAACCGCCTGACCGGCGGTTTCCTCGTTGCGGCTGGCATAGGTCTGGCGTTGTCCAGGCGAGACATCTGATCGGGTCGCGGTTCAATAAGCGCTCCAACGATGCAACTATATGGCCACTTGTGGCATCTAATCTGAATAGTTCAGTCAGGGGAAATGGTGTGAGAATGAAACGCAGAGAGTTCCTGGGTCGCGTGGCTGCGGGAGGTGCCGTACTAAGCATGCCCGCGTTCCTGTCGAGCTGTGGCGTACAGCAGGCCACCGCAGTGGCTGACAAGACGCCGGAGAATCCGTTTATGGACTGGTTCGGCGTGGATCAGGCAACGACGGTCCGGGTCATGTCGGAGTTGGCGGCCAATGGCGCCGATGCCGCTGATCTGTATTTCCAGCACAGCCGTACCAATTACCTGACACTCGAAGACGGCATCGTCTCGAGCGCGAGTTCCACTATCCAGCAGGGCGTTGGCCTGCGTGTCGTAATCGGCGAACAGACGGGTTACGCGTTTAGCGAAGATCTGACCTTGCCGTCGATGCTCGCCGCCGCAAGAACAGCAGCCGCAATAGCGTCCGGCAGCCAGGTCGTGGCGCCGCAAGCATTCAACGCGAAGGGCATGGGCGACCTGTACACAACGTCGGTCCCCTGGTCGGATGTCGGTATCGATCAGAAATTGCCGCTGATGAAATTCGTCGAGTCAAAGGCGAAGTCTCTGGACCCAGCCGTCAACAAGGTCGCCGTGTACTGGGCGGACCAGGACGAGCGCGTCATGATCGCAACACTGGATGGCCAGTTGGTTACCGACCACCGGCCGATGACACGCGTCACTGTAACCGTGACCGCGAAGAAGGGTGACGAAGTCCAGTCCGGTTTCTCGAACATCGCGGCCCGGGAAGAGTTCGGCTGGTACACGGAAGAGCGTCTGACGACAATGGTGAAGGAAGCGGTCGATCGCACGATGATCCTGTTCGATGCGCGGCGGCCGCCCGCTGGCGAAATGCCGGTCGTTCTTGCATCGGGCGCCAGCGGAATTCTGCTCCATGAGGCGATCGGCCACGGCATGGAAGCGGACTTCAATCGAAAGGGAGTGAGTATCTATTCGGACATGATCGGCAAGAAGGTTGCCGAGCCGTTCGTCACGGTCGTCGATCAGGCGACGATTCCGCGAGAGCGCGGCGCGCTGAACTACGATGACGAGGGCAACAAGGCGGGCCGCACGGTGCTCGTGGAGAACGGAATCCTCAAGTCCTATCTACACGATGGTATCAGTGCAAAACAGTACGACATGAAGCCGACCGGTTCAGGCCGGCGCCAGTCTTACCGGTATGCGCCCATGCCTCGCATGAGCTGTACGTTCATGGAAGACGGCCCGCACTCGAAAGAGGAAATCATCGAAGCCGTCGATCACGGCATCATTTGCGAGACCTACACGAATGGCCAGGTGC
>DAOWGY010000345.1 GCA_030641695.1 Gammaproteobacteria bacterium | reverse complement strand
ATTCGGACGATGTCGTTAACGCAGGCTTCATCCAGGGCGACACGTCACACGTGGCTGTGCAGGTCGTCTACGACGAACTTGCAGTGCTGGATGACTACGAGGGCGTGGACATCACGCGCGTAACGCGCGAGCTTGCACCGCAGAATCCACTCGGCCTCAACCTCATGCGTATCACGGTCGATGGTGAGCCGATCGACGAACCGAAGCGAAGCTATTACGACATTCAACGCTGCACGGGCGTAGCGATGAAGAGCGCCGACATGCAGTTCGGTTTCGACAACCTGCGTTCGGCGCCGAGGCTCAGCGTGACGGCGAAACCCTCGCGCATAGCGCTGTCCGAGGTGGTCCACTACGGGCCACAGTTGTCGCCTGCCGATATTTGGGTGTCGCGGACTGCCGCCCCCGTGCATTTCAGGATGTACGCGAATTACTCCTACTTTATCGAGAATGCCGAAGTCAGGGTCTTCGAGACGGGGCAATCGGTCGAGTCGGAGCCGCTCAAGGTCATCCCGCTCGGTCAGGATGGTGTCGCCAAGTGGACTCCGCCCGCGAAATGGTTCAAGTCACCGGTTCTCGAATTGGCCTATGTGCTCAGGGCTTACGGCACCGACGGCAATTTCGACGAGACGCGGCCGCAGCCGTTGTGGCTCGTCTATGACGCAATCGACAAGCGCGACGACCCCGATGACGCGATCGACTTCGAGGCCGATCCTGAACTCTTCGCCGCCTACGGCGAGAACAGCCTCAACCTGCACAACATCGCAATGAGCAGTGGCACCGTCAGCGTGCGTGGCAGCGGCATTGCGCCCGAACAGGAAGTGTGGGTAGCCGGTCATCCGGTCCCGGTTGATACAAGCGGCAACTTCGTAACAGAAGAAATACTGCCATCAGGTGCGCATACGGTCGAAGTCGCCGTCGTGAACCAGGAGGGCAGCGGCGAGCTGTATCTGCGCGACCTCGAATTTGAATCGAATGACTGGTTCTATGTCGGCATGGCCGACGTCACCTTGTCCGAAGGCGAGGCGAGCGGTCCGATCGACCTGTTGCAAGGCGACAACCCGGGCAGCGAACTCGACTCGAACGTGGACGGACGCCTGGCGTTCTTCGTCAACGGCAAGTTCGGCGAGCACTGGAAACTCACCGCCAGCGCCGACACCCGCGAGGGACCGCTGGAGGATATCTTCAGCAACTTCATGGACAAGTCGCCGGAGTCGCTGTTCCGGCGTATCGACCCCGATTACTACTACCCGACCTTCGGCGACGATAGCACTGTCGAAGAGATGGCGCCGACAATGGGCAAGTTCTTCGTGCGTCTCAGTCAGGCCGATAACTACGGCCAGTGGGGCAACTTCAAGATCGGCTACATGAACAACGAGCTGGCGCAGGTTGACCGTGGTTTGTATGGCGCGAATCTGCATTACCAGTCCGATTCGACCACCGAATTCGGCGACCGGCGATTCGCTGTTGACGCCTTTGCGGCCGAGCCTGGCACGATTGCGAGTCGCGAAGAGTTCCGCGGTACGGGTGGTTCGTTGTACTTCCTGCAACGTCAGGATCTTCTTGTCGGCTCCGAGCGAGTGCGCGTCGAGTTGCGCGATAAGGCATCAGGGATCGTCACGGGCGTATTGAACCTGACGCCGGTACTCGATTACGACATCGATTACCTGCAGGGTCGCGTCGTGCTGACCGAGCCTCTGGCGTCGACCGCCGACGACAACCTGCTCGTTCGCAGCAATGCGCTCAGCGGTGACGAGGCTTACCTGGTCGTGCGCTATGAGTACACGCCAGGTTTCGAGCAGATTGATTCACTGTCCGTCGGCGGTCAGGCGCACTACTGGTTCGGCGACCACGTCAAGGTGGGCGTGACCACGAACACCAATGAAGAGAACGCGAGCGACAGCAGCCTGAATGCGGCGGACCTTACGCTGCGACTGGCCGCGCATTCATGGGTGAAAGTCCAGCACGCGAAAAGCGAGGGGCTGGTCTCGCTGCCGCAGGTTTCCGAGGATGGCGGCTTCGAATTCACGAGCTATGATCCGCTGTCGTTCGTGAATGCAGAAGCCGACGCGAAGCGCGCCGATATCAGCGTCGCGTCGAATGATCTGCTCAAATTCGGCAATGGCCAGCTGACGTTTTACGTGCAGGAAGTCGAAGCCGGCTACTCGGCGCCGGGAATGACAGCGCTCACGGATACGAAGAACTATGGCGGTACGTTTACCATGCCGGTCGCGGACCGTTTCTCGGTTGGCGCCAAGGTGGACAACGTGGTGCAGGAGCAGGGCCTCGAAACAGACGTGCAGGAAGTGAATTTTGGCTATCAGGCGAATGACCGTTGGGAAATCAGCGCCGGGTATCGTGTCGACAATCGTGTCGATCGCTCGCCGGTTGTTCTGCTGACACAGGAACAGGGCGAACGGGCCGATGCCATATTGCAGGTCGGTTTCGATTCGCAGACAACCTGGAACGCGTACGCATTCATGCAGGATACGGTATCGGTCACCGGCGACCGCCAGGAAAATGCTCGCGCCGGACTCGGTGGATCGTATCGGGTATCGGAACGCCTGCGGGTCGATGCCGAAGTCTCGGACGGTGATCTCGGCACAGGCGCGCGGCTCGGCACCAACTATCTGCATTCCGACCGCACGAGCATGTACCTCAACTACGCACTCGAGAACGAGCGTACCGACAACGGCCTGCGCAGTGGGCGCGGCAGCGAGGGCAACCTGGTTGCCGGCGTCAAGTCGCGCATTGCGGACAGCACGAGCGTATTCCTCGAAGAGCGCT
>DAOWGY010000223.1 GCA_030641695.1 Gammaproteobacteria bacterium | reverse complement strand
AGTAGATGCAACAAGGCTTCCTTGCCTCGGTCATGCATCAGCTTGGCGCGGTTCATGAGACGCCGATCATCGTCTGGAAAGCGGCGAAAAAAGAACTCGACCGAGGGCGGCAACGCGCGCGTGTACTCCACGCGATCGCCATAAAAGCCGACAAGCTGATATGCCGTATCGAACCTCCAGCGGCCCTGCGACGCTTTGAAGTTCAGGCGCAGATCGCCTTCGAGATCCAGCGAATTTGATCCGGCAAGACCGTGCAGCACGCTGTCGGACGGAAACGTCGTCGCCAGGAATCGCAGCTTCGTGTGACCGCCGATTTCGAAAGGACTGTCAGCCGCAATCGCGGCACGGGCAATCAGGAACAGCAGTATTCCGACGCTAAGCCGCATCTTGCTGAATGTCATCGACGATACGCCCGTCGAGCATTCGGACGATGCGTTTTGCGTAGCCCATGACTCGCTGGTCGTGCGACGCAATCACGAACGTCGTACCGTGATGCTCGTTGAGCTCCGTGAACAACTCCATGAGCCCGTCCGAGGTTTTGGAGTCGAGATTCGCGGTCGGTTCGTCAGCGAGCACCAGCGCCGGACGCGACACGATCGCGCGCGCAACGGCAACGCGCTGTTGCTGACCGCCCGACATCTCGGCGGGCCGGCGATCCTCGAGACCTTCGAGACCGACCTCGGCAAGTATGTCCAATGCCTTCCGGCCCCTGTCCGCTGCAGGGACGCCTTGTACCTGCATGACGAATTCGACATTTTCGCGCGCCGTCAGTACAGGGATGAGGTTGTAAGCCTGGAACACGAAGCCGATACGCCTGAGCCTGAGCTCTGCGAGTTCGCCCTTACTCAGATTGTCGATGCGTTGCCCGGCGATATACACCTCGCCCTGGTCGGGCTTGTCGAGCCCGCCGATCGCATTGAGGAGCGTCGTCTTGCCACCACCGGACGGTGACGACAGGCAGACAAAACCACCCTCTCCTATCTCGAGGCTCAGGTGATCCAGGGCCTTGATGTCCTGGTCCCCCTGGCGGTAGGTCTTACATAAATCCACACAACGCACTGCAGTCATCAGTCAACCTTCGTTATCGCTTCGATCGGCTCGTAGCGCGATGCGCGCCACGCCGGTGAAAGGCTCGCGAGAAACCCAAGGATAAGAACGACGACGTTCGCGAGCACGACGTCCTCCAGACGTAACTGTGGATACAGCACACTCGCCGCACCGAACATCTCCATACCTTCAGCAACGATTGATAAATCGATGCCGCCTTCGAGCGGCTTGATCGTCAGCCAGGCCAGCAGATTGCCGATGCCCAGGCCGATGACCAGCAGCAGCATCGACTCGATGAGGATCTGGCCGAGGATATCGCCCGGCTTCATGCCGAGCGCAAGCATCAGTCCGATCTCGCGCACCCGTTCGAACACGGCCATGACCAGCGTATTGACGAGACCGAATGACAGCGCAAGAAAAATCACAATCACCCAGACCAGCACGAATCCATCCATGACCTTGAGCATGGTGCCGAGGTAAGTATCGAGTTCGGTCCAGCGACGTACCTCCACGCCTCCGTCGACGAGTGCGAGAACAGCTGCATATTCGTCTTCGACATTGCGGTAGTCCTCACCGAGCACAACCACCTCGGTGACGCGATCCCCGACGCGCAACATGTTTTGTAGTGTTTTCTTGCCGGCGAAAACGTAGGTTTCCTCGAACGCTTCGACGTTTGCATGAAACAGGCCGACCACGCGAAAACCGCGATCGGCGATGTCGTTGTCAGGGTCCTGGCTCATCAGGACAATGCGTTTGCCGACCTCGGTATCCAGCGTGTCGGCCAGTTTGTGGCCGATGACGACGCCGCGGTCGTCAACCGACTCGAGAAAGCGGCCCTCGACCTCATCGTAGTCGACGAAGATCATGTCACGCTCACGGACAGGGTCTATGCCGAGCAGCGTCACGCCACGCGAATCGCGCTCGCTGGTAATGACAGCAGGAACCTTGATGCGGCTCGACCAGGCACTGAACCCGGCAGGCCCGAAGGTCGCCGCGATCTCGGTGTCGGTCATGGGAATCAGGTTGGTGATGCTCGGGTCGTCGCGGTAGTCCGGGTGATGTACCTGCACATGCCCGGGCAACGCACTGATGCCGTCGCGGATCATCTCTGTGACCATGCCCTGAGTGAGCGCGGTCATGAAAATCATCGCCCAGACACCGACGCTGATGGCGCCGAGCATGATCGCCGTGCGGCGGTGATTGCGCCACAAGTTACGCCAGGCAAGCTTGGACAGGATTCGAAGTCGGCGCATTACGCGGCCCTCATCGCTTCAACGGGATGCAGGCGATGCAGCCGCAGCGCCGGGTACAGGGCTGCCAGCAGTGAGAACAGCATCACGACCGCCGGACCGGCCAGCAGCGACGTCAGGGTCACGCGCGGGTACATGCGCGCCGGCAGATTGAACTTGGTCGCCATCTCCTCCATCCCCGGGTAGGAAAAGCCATGGACACCCAGCCACCAGGTGAGCGCACCACCCAGCAATGCGCCGAGTGCGACGCCCATGAGGCCCATCATCGCCGTCTCGAGCAGTACCAGCCTGCCGAGCCGGCCTGGCGTCAGCCCCAGGGCCATGACGATACCGAACTCGCGCGTACGCTCGAGCACGGACATGAGTTGTGTATTGAGCACGCTGAATGCGACGAGGATGACGAGTATGCCGTACATGAAAAAAGCGCTGCTCATGTCGGCCTGGATGGCTTGTTTCAAGCCGGGCTGAAGTGCATCCCAGTCCTGTACGACGAGATCCTGACCGGGGGGCAGCAGGGCCTCGACTTCGCTCTGCAATGTGTCGGCTTCACTCAGGCGTGGTGCGTTGACGACAACCTGGTGGCCCGAGCCTTCCATGTAGAAAACGTCCTGGAACAGGCCGAGCGGCAATTCGGCAACCGAGCGATCGATGTCGGGTACGCCGCTTTCGAAGATTCCGGCGACCGTCACCACCGCGGCAGCAAACGAACCGTCCTTGCCGCTGCCAAGCAGCGTTAGTTCGTCACCCACCGAGACACGCAGATTGCGCGCCAGCACCGAGCCGATGACGATCTCTGCCGCATCGTCTGCGTCGAGAAACCGCCCCGCCGTAATCAGCCCGGGGATGCTCGAGACCTGAGGCTCGAATTGCGGTTCAATGCCATAAACCGCGATACCGTAGGTGCGTTCCTCGCTCGACGCCAGCACGAATGTCGATGCTCGTGCCGCAATCGTCTCGCTGCCAAGCTCCTGCCTGAGCGCAGCGGCGAGTTGCCGTACATTCGGCACGGTCTGCCTGATTTTCTGATCGTCTATGTAACCGGGCGCCTGAACCTGCATGTGGCCCGTGAACGCCTGCAGCGAATTGTCGATCATGAGCCGGTACATGCCGAACTGCAGCGAGATCATGAAGATCAGCAGTACGTTCGAAAACACCATCGCGCCCGTGGTCAACCACGTGCGCCGTGGCTGACGCCACAGGTTTCGCCACGCGAGGCGCAGGACGAGGTTCACTTATTTCAATCTCGCGGGTTGCGGAGATTTGACAGAGTAAACATGCTGTCGCGAATGTCTATTTCGTATTCTACGGAGTTGATTCGAATCTCGGTCCACTCCTCAGGCGTCTCGACCTTGTTCATGCGCTGGCGCTTCGCTACCGTGCGCCCGCCCATCTCTTCGATCTGCAGTGACTGCAGCGATTTAACGAGCTCGCCATCCTGATCGTAAAAACTGTGTTTGAGCACTACGTGGTCGTCACGAATCCTGAGAACCTCCCTGCCCCAGACGACGGCCGCCTCCTCGTGTGGAATCGATTGAATGTCGTAGACGGTTATGCCGTCCACTTCCTCCGTCGCGAGCAGCGAGTGATCGTATTGCTCGATGATGTCGTCGGCGCGGGCGATGTCCTTGTTGGAAAAGTCGGAACCCATCCAGCCCTGGCCCATCATCGACGACGGAATCTTGATGACTCGATTCACCTTTGGTGAGAAGGTCCACATATTATTGTCGTCGATGAGCGTGCCGTTGCCACGGTCTTTTTTCGGCTCGATTACGCGCACGAGCGACTGTTTGTCGCCCTTGGTCCAGGCGCGCATCGTCATCGTCCGCTCCCAGTCCGGCCGATGAATCACCATCGACATTTCGGTGTATGACGATAAGCCGCGCCAGTGATTGATGGCATCACGTACGATGCTTGCTGCATCGCGTTCAGCCTCCTCAGCATCGACAGGCACCGCGGCGACCAGCAGTGCAGGAATCAACAGGAAAAATCTCATGCTCGCTCCGTAAGCGTTTGCCGCATTATAGGCTGGATCACTATACCTACGCTGAACGCTGCGCGACCAGTCTGACCACTGGCGGAGGAGCTGGATGACGGCGACCCGGTGGAGTTCGGGCAGCTGTATCAGGCCCTCCGTGAGCGCTTCTCGCACATCTCGGTGCTGGGCGGCTGCTGCGGCACCGATCACCGCCATATCAATGAGGTCAGGTCCTCGGTTTGCCCGGCAACGAAATAAGGGAAAGTCGCAATAGTTCCGGGGCGCTCGTGCAGTAGACTGGTCAGTGCAACAAATGGAGGACGGGACGATGTTCAATCTCGAAACCATCATGACCACAGACCTGATCACGGTGTTGCCGTCGGACAATCTCGCCGATGCACGCGCGTTGATGCAAGAGCACAAGATTCACCATCTGCCGGTCGTCGACGAAAACGAGCAGCTCGTGGGACTGGTCACCCTGACCAATGTACTCGCAGCGACGGACTCGATCCTGCGCAACACCGATAACCGCATTCACGCTGCGGACGTTAGCATCAAGGACATCATGGTGATCGACGTTGCCACCGTCGACGAACACGCGAGCCTCCGCCAGGCGGCACTGTTTCTCGAGAAACACCGTATCGGCTGCCTGCCTGTCGTCACGGACGGCAGACTGAAGGGCATCATCACCGAAACGGACTTCGTTGCCGTCGCTATTAATCTGCTCGAGCAAATCGAGGAGAACGAGCCTGTCGACGAAGAATTCGCCGCGGCCAGGTAGCGACATTTCCGACCTGTTTGACGCCGGCCATACCGGGCGGCGGCGGCACGCAAAAAACTGGAAAAACAGGCGGATACCCGCCAGACTTGCCGGGTATCCAATCGAGGGGACGACGACGTGAAGAAAATCATAACAACGGCCGTAACGGTACTGCTCTTTTGTGCCACGTCGACGGTATTCGCCGGCCATGCTTTTGTCGATTTTGACGACGACGGCAACATGGTCATTTCCGGCCCGTTCAACGCGATCATTCCGAAGCCCGAAGGTGCCAGGCTCGGCGGTCCTGAACATTCGAGCCCGAGCTTCCTGAATGAAGAGCTCAAGGTGTCGAAGGCCGGATACTTCGCCGACGACCAGTTCGTGGTCGTACAGATCGAACAAACCAACGCCGCCAAAGGCACATTAACCAACGTCAATCTGCCGGTTATGGAGTTGGCGGGAGAGGAGTTCCGGGCTCGGACCGCCTGCATCGATATTAGCCAGGAAGAACTGGACTCGGACGACGATCCGTTATTCGAATTTACCGAAACCCAGAATGTGCAGATCGTTCCAGCGGTGCAAGCTGTGCAACTATTTGTCACAAATGACGACGGTACGGCGGAAGGCACCATTTTGTATATGCGCAACGTCCCGGGAGGGTGCTCTGCAATGAGCGAAGAATTCGAAGCGGAATTCAACGGCGCATTCGAGCGTTTCGTCCAATCTATTCGTGACTCGAACTGAGCGCGTATTGCGCGTCGCGCTCGGATCCGATGAATATCGCGATCCAGCGCGTGCGCTCGTCACTTTCGAGCGCGAGCTTTAAGCTCATCGACAACGGTACCGACAACAACATGCCGACCGGGCCGAATACCCAGCCCCAGAAAATCAAGCCGACGAATATGATCAGGGGTGATATGCCGACGCCGTAGCCCATCAGGCGCGGTTCGATGAAGTTGCCGAACGCAATATTGATCGCCATGAAGCCGGCCGCGGTTGCCGTTGCCTCGCCCAGACCCAGTTGCACGAGCGCGAGCAGGACCGCGGGCACCGCCGCAATGATCGAGCCAATCGTCGGCACGTAGTTCAACAGGAATGCGAGCATGCCCCAGAGCTGCGGAAAGTCCAGGCCGATTGACCAGGTCAGCAGCCAAACGAGCATACCCGTGACCAAGCTGACGATCGTCTTGATACCCAGGTAGCTGGCAAGATCGTCGAGGAACTGTTGCGGCCGTTCGAGCGACGATGCCGCTTTACCAAAGGCAGCGCTTACCTTGACCGGAAAACTCGATGCCTCGAGCAGGATGAATATCATCGTAAAGATGATCAGCAAAGTGTTCGTCAGCACATCGCGGAGCGCGTTCAGAATGGTAGCCGCCAGTCCCATGGCCCAACCCGGATTGATGAGGTCGCCAAGGCGTTCGACGGACTGGTCGCTGTCCGTGTACTGGGCTATGAATGCAACGACACCGTCGATGATCCCTTGCAGTTGTTGCTGGTAACCCGGCAGCGCCGCCGTGAACGCAGCGAGGGAACGACCGACGACAATACCGACGACCGTGATGATCGCCATGATTGTAAGAACGATGAGCAGTGCCGCAAGCACAGTCGGGACGCGGTTCCTTTGCAGCCACAGCATGGGGCGTACGGTGATCATCGCGAGGAACGCGGCGATCAGGAACGGTACGATCAGAGCGGACGCAGCCTTCATGCCGGCAATAACAATGACCACAGCCGCAAGGCTGATCATGACATTTGTTTTTGTTTGTTGTACCTCGCCCACGAGGCCCCTTGGCGCTTCGCCGGAATCGCGAACATGATCATAACAAAAAAGGGGTCAGAGCCCTTTTTTGTTGGGGCCCGCTTCCAACATAAGTCCTCGATCCAGAAAAAGGGCTCTGACCCCTTTTTTGTTACCTCGGCGTGTAGAGCTCCGCTTCTTCAGGTGTGAGCTGTTCAATCTTGAGCGTCCAGCGTGCCAGCGAGCCGCTGACGCGCAGCTGGAACGTACCGCTACTGTCGAACAACCTGACGCCGTTGCCCCTGCGCTTGGTATGCAATACCTGGCCGATATGGCGGCCGGTTTTCGCTTCGATGAGATTCACTTCGAGCGCCACGAGCTGGTCGTAGTCGGCATCGAGGCGCCAATCGAGGATCCAGGGCGCTTCCACGGTGAATTCCGGAGTCGTACTGTTATTGGTGCCATGGAATTCGCGCACCCGCTCGCTGCCGTTCACGAACGTCGCCACCAACGCCAGCAATGTTGTAACCGCAATTCCTTTGAGTACTTTTGTCATTGATCGTCCTGCCCGTGAGTTCACCGCCTCACGCGCTAACCCTAACTCCGACCATAGCCGACGGCAATCATTTATGGGATTATGGCTCTGATAATGGTAAACGAAAGCCACGTCGTCCGACCCGGAAATAATGCCGTTATGAATTGGACTGCAATAAAGCTCCTGTTGCTCTGTGGTGTTCTCATCGCGCTGAACGCTCGCGCGGACCAGACCACTGTAGATCAGAGCGACGCGGAGCGCGAGCGGCGGAGCCCTTCGATCGTCGTTCCTTACGCATTCTCGACAGAAGCGCTGAAAACCGGCCTCGGCGCCGTCTACTACCGCAAGGGCATCTTTCAGCCTCAGGACGGCTTGTTCGTAACGGGGTACGGTACCAGCAATTCCTCTTTCGGGCTGTTCGGCGGCCTTCTGAACACCCGGCTCTCGGAGCGGCTGTTCTTCAGTCCAACCATCGGCTTTATGCTCAACGAGCAACAGCGCTTCTATGGGGATCTCGGCTACGACCCCAATGAAGTCCCTTCGGGCAGCAATGACTCCGACGAGAAAGACTTCACCTTCGGCAGCGGAATTGATTCCTATCTGCATCTAACGTTTCGCTACGTATTGCCCATCGGCGTCGGTAGCGCTGAGCAGCCGCACGCATACACGACAAACAACGGTCTACTCGTCGACGGCTCGACGCACCGTGGAACCTGGAATCCGTTCGAGAGTGGGCGCACGTTCATTTACTTCCGCCCTTTCTACCAGCGCAGGACAATTGAGATAGACGCCGAGAACATCGACATTTTTCCACCGGAATTGGGGTTGCAGGAGGGTGATGAGCCCGACGTCTCGACTAACGGCGTCACGCTGGGCATCGAATACGATAACCGGGATTTCTCCGCCAATCCGTCACGCGGCAGCCTGACAAAGCTCAATGTCACCCGTGACTTCGGCGCGTTCGACAGCTTCAACAGCTGGACCAGCCTGGACTTCAGTTTCAGCAAGTACTGGGATCTCGGCGGCAGCGATAAGTTCGCGCAGCGCGTCTTTGCCGCGAACGTCTGGTCGGCTTACTCGCCGACCTGGGACACCGAACTGATCAGTCCCGACTACGTACAGATTCAGAACCGGCCGCCGAGCAACCGGGGCGCGACACTTGGCGGCCTCGATCGCCAGCGCGGCTATCCGCGTGGACGCTTCAATGACAAGGCTGCGATCAACTATGCCGTCGAGCTCCGCCTGATCCCGCGCTGGGACCCATTTCGCAACTGGCCGCTTATCCGCAATTGGCCGTGGCGCTGGTGGCAGGTTGTGGGTTTCGCCGAAATCGGCCGCGTTGGACCGTCGTGGAACCTCGGCGATCTACACGACGATATGAAGTGGACGGCCGGAGCGGGCATTCGCGTCATGCTTGGCGGCGGTATTATCCGCGTGGATTACGCCGTTTCGGACGAAGCCTCGGCATGGTGGGTGATGGCCCGGCAGGCGTTTTAGAACCACCTTCATTAAGCACGTCAGTCACCCCGCATTCTGGTATTTTCGAAACTACAGTCCGCACCCCGGAGTGCCGTTGTGTCGTCAGTGGTCATGCCGAGCCGTATTACCCTCGCATTCGCATACCTTTGCGGGGCGGGCTGTGTCGCCCTTGTCACGGGGTTGGTGCTCGATTACTCCTTGCTGGCCGCCGTTGCCAAGCTCGTGGCATCGACGGCGTTTATCGCAACAGCTGTCACCGCGGGTGCTCTTGCGTCGCGGTACGGTTCAATCGTGCTCGCCGGTCTCGTCCTTTCGTGGTTCGGCGACGCATTCCTGATCGGTTCTGCCAGACATTGGTTCCTGTCGGGCCTCGTGAGCTTTCTTCTCGCTCACATTGCCTACGTCACGGCTTTCGTGACGCTCGGTGTCGATCGCAACTGGACGCTTGCGGCCGGCGTCCCTGTCATCGTCATTGCAGTACTCGTTTTGATGTGGCTCGCTCCGAATGTCCCTGACGACATGATGTGGCCAGTTCGTATCTATACCGCCGTCATCAGCCTGATGGTCATCACGGCATTCGGGACGCTGGGGGCCGGTGCATCGGTGTTCATCGTTTCCGGCGCATGTCTCTTCTATATATCCGACCTGTCGGTGGCGGCCATGCGTTTCACGGAGCCGCTATT